>CAYUGW010000038.1:0-14211 GCA_964444245.1 uncultured Blastocatellaceae bacterium
CACGCTTTCGGCTCGCGGCGTAAAAAATATGGGAACGCTTTTAAATTACGTCGCTGAAAAATCGCCCTTGCGCCGTAATGTCGAAGCAAAAGAAGTCGGCAATACCGCGCTTTTTCTCGTCAGCGATCTGTCTTCCGCCATCACCGGCGAAACGATCTACGTTGATTGCGGCTACAATATTATGGGGATTTGAGGAAGACTTAAGACTAAAAAATGAGGTAGTGAACTAAAAGTAAGGTTTAGGATTTTAACTCCGTAGGAGTTTGTGTTAATAGCCCCGCGATTTATCGCGGGGTAAAGATGTTTATCAAATTTCAAGTCTCGAAAGGGACGAAAGAATTCTTTCGTCCCTTTCGAGACTTGAAACCAATTTATCTTGATGTCCCCCACGATAAATCGCGGGGCTATTAACGAGAAGTCCCTACGGGACATTTTATTGAAAACCTTACTTTTAGTTCACTATCAAAAAAAGAATATGGCAAAAACAAAAGGCAGCAAAAGAGACGCGAATGTCAGCGCAAAAAAGGTAAAACCGGAAACGGTCGGGGAAGCGAAACTCGAAGAACAAAATGCTTTCTGGCACACGACGGAAGACGAGGTTTTGCTTCGATCTCCCGAACCTTCGGATGTTTTCAAAAGCTCGGATTCGTGGCGCGTTTTTCGGATTTTGGGTGAATTTGTCGGCGGATTCGATTCGCTTTCGACCATTACGCGCGGCGTTTCCGTTTTCGGTTCGGCGCGTACGCCGGAAAATCATAAAAGTTATCAAGCCGCCCGCGAAACCGGAAAACTTCTGGCGGAAGCCGGGTTTGAAGTCATTACGGGCGGCGGTCCCGGGATTATGGAAGCGGCGAATCGCGGCGCATTCGAGGCGAAAAAAGTTTCGGTCGGCTGTAATATCGAATTGCCGTTCGAGCAGATTGCCAATCCGTATCAGACGAAATCTCTGACCTTCAAATATTTCTTCGTCCGCAAGACGATGTTCATCAAATACAGCAACGCTTATATAATTTTCCCCGGCGGATTCGGCACTCTGGATGAAGTTTTCGAGGCTTTGACGTTGATTCAAACTCGCAAAATCCGCAATTTTCCGGTCGTTCTGTTCGATTCGTCTTACTGGAAAGGACTGGTTTCGTGGATTACTTCGACGATGCTTTCGGAAAAAAACATTTCTCCTGAAGATTTGGGTCTAATTCACCTGACCGATTCGCCGAAGGACGCGGTTGATTTTATCATCAAAGTTCACGAAGAAAGCGAGAATAACGGAAACGGGAAACAGAAGTGAAAAGTGAGAAATGAGAAGTTAAGTTTCTTTTCTATCAATAGACATCTTTCCAAAATAACCATTGATTTGCTTGAAGTTATCGAGTTTTAGTCATCGAAGATGACGCGCATATTTGTAGCCCATAACGCTGGGTTTTCGGGAAAAGGTCGGAAAATTATTCAAACTCTCGCGCGAGAGTGACATATTTTATGCCGCTATTTTCAATAGCTTTATGACTGTTATCGGCTTTTTACCCATAGTTGCACTATGGGCTACAAATATATCGCCAATTTCATTGGCTTTTATTTTGGAAAAATGTTTCTCACTTTTCATTTAAGGAAATCCGTCAGCCATTTCAGATAACTTTCCGCGACATCTTCCGCACGTAAGGCAACAATTTCGGGAACGTCGTAACTGTGATTTTTTTTAATAAACTCTTTTAATTCAATAAATTTTTCATCGAGAGTTTTGATCAACAGCAGATTTTCGGAATCGTTTTGCACCTCGTTTTCCCAAAAATAGAAGGATTTCATCTGAGGTAAAACCTGCACGCACGCGGCGAGTTTTGCCGCAATAATTTTCCGCGCCAGATTTTCGGCTTCTTCTGCGTTTGGAGTTGTGGTTAAAACTACAATCATAATTCAAAAGTTTGGAGCGCGCGCCTTTAGGCGGCAAACAGAAGCCGCCTAAAGGCGCGCGCTCCAAACTTACAACAATCTTCCCGAAAGCCAGAATTGACCGCTCACGATTCCGCCGATCTGCGGCTCTTTTGTAATTAATTTCACGTCCGCGACGACATCAATCTCGCCGCCGAGCGTTTCGACTAAAAACCGGTAAAATTTTTCATTTGTCAACGAATTCGTTTTTAGCTCAAATTCTTTGATTTCGCCCGTGAAAATTCCGATCGGGCGGGCGACGCTCAGATCAATTTCCTCATTTTCATTAAATGCAAAAAGTCCGCTCGGAATAAATGATTTTGAAGCGTATTTTAATTCGCTGTCCTGACTTGCAAAATATGCGTCCTCGTTTTCAAAAATCTTGAAATCATTGGAAGCAAATGCGGTTAGCTGAATTTCGCAAAGTTTTGGAAACTCGATCTTTCCGATGGTGCGAAAATCCGGCACGTCGAAAACGAACGGGTATTCGCCGGAATTTTCAAAATCTTCGCTCGAAGGATTTGCCCAGGCATAAAAACCGCCGTCGAGTTCGGAAGAATCGCGTTCGATTAATTTTGTCAGCCCGACTTTTCTTCGACTTTTTCCCTCAAAATGCGGATTAAAACCGATCAATTCCTGATTAATATTTCCTTGCAGATAAATCTGCGCACCGGATTCATCGGCAAATTTTAGATAAAACCCGCGAAAACACGGAATGTCCTCCACTTTTTTCATCACGCTGACAATCATTTCATTGATGTCTTCATCATTTTTTACGGGAAAGCCGATGTCAGATAAATTACTCATTTTGTTGTATTTGTTTTGTTATTATTGTGCTTGCGTGTTTTGTTTTTCTTCGGCTTTTTCGGTTTATTTTTTCCGAAACCCCAGCGAAACGGAGTCGGCAAAAACGAAACTCCGCCGATTCTCACGCCGATCCACATAACGGGCGCGATGATCGCACGGTGATACCAGCCTTTTTTCGCCGCGACGCATTTGAAAAGTCTGTTGTCCGATTTAAGCCGTTCCTTGCACGAACCGCCGAAATAATAATCTTTATCGTGTTCGACGCAGCAATCACGATATTTTCCGTCGGGAAAAAGCGTGCAGCCGTCGCTCTTAAAATCCGGCGGCATTTCTCTGTTTGGCGAATTTGAACGGGTTTGAGCCGATAATTCGAGCGCGAATAAACCGAAAAGTAAGAGAAAAAGAATCGTCTTTCTCATTAAGCGAACTCCGAATAAATTAAATGTTAAATTCCTTGCCGATACTGTCGAAAAAAAATAATAAAATCCCGTTAAGCGAGCGGTCTTTGACCGCGTTGAATTATCTACAAAATGATTACGCGGTCTTGAGAGCGGCTCGGCTTAACGGTTTGTTTGATTGGAAAAAAATCTAACTTGCCGACGAAGCGCGTTCAAACGGGATTTCTTCAAAATGCGTAAATCGTTTGAAATCGGAGAATCTTTGATTGATCTCTTCGTGCGTCAGGCGGTCAACGCGTTCCGTGCCGAATTCTTCGACGTTAAACGAAGCCATCACCGAACCGTAGATCATCGCGCGGCGCATTGCGTCTTCGTCAATCGTTTCCTGACTTGCCAGATAACCCATAAAACCGCCGGCAAAAGTGTCGCCCGCGCCGGTCGGATCGAAAACAGATTCGAGCGGGTAAGCCGGAATCGCAAAATACATATTTTCCGTAAAAAGTGCCGCGCCGTATTCGCCGCGTTTGATGACGACCGCCTTCGGTCCCCAGGAAATGATTTTTTTCGCCGCCGTGATAACGTTCGGCTCGTCCGCGAGCTGACGCGCTTCGGCATCGTTAATTATCACGCAGTCAACGACTTTGACGGTTTCGATAACCGCTTCCTTCATCGAATCGATCCAGAAATTCATCGTGTCCATCGCGACGAATTCGGCGTTTGAAGAATCCCGAACTTCCTTTTGCAGCATCGGCAAAATATTTGCCAGAAACAAAAGACGCGAATTTTTCGATTCTTCCGAAGGCTTCGGCTGAAAAGTTTCAAAAACATTAAGCTGCGTATCCAGTGTGTGCGCCGTGTTCAGATCGTATTCATATTTCCCGCGCCAGAAAAATGTTTTGCCGTCCGCGACGATTTCGATGTCGTCCGTGTTGATATTATGACGCTTGAAAACCGCCCATTCCTCGTCGCCGAAATCATTGCCGACCACGCCGATGCAGCGAACATTCGTAAAATTACTCGCCGATAAAGAAAAATGCGTCGCCGCACCGCCCAAAAGACGATCACGTTTGCCAAAAGGCGTTTCTAATGCGTCGAACGCAACCGAACCTACAACTGTTAAAGACATTTATTAAATTGCTCCTGTTATATTTTTATATCAAAAAGTAGAAATTATAAGGTTTTCGCTGTGTTGTTGCAAAAGTAGATTATATTAACTTTTTGAAAACAACCGAATTGAAATCAATTATAATCGGTTCAACTTTAATCTCATCAGTCCACAAATATCCGACATTTTTCCATTTATATCGCAGTTCATCCGCAAACTCGGCTTTTTCATAATCTCTTGATTTTCCTTTTGAAAATAAAGGTAATGTTGTCCAAGTTAGACAAATAATATTTATTTGTGCAGGCGAATGACTTTTCATAAAGTTTAATGTTTTAGTTTCACCGCCTAAAATCGGTTGATGTTGATAAGATTTCGGAATATTAAGTCTTACAAAACCTTCAAATTCAAATGATTCACTTGGTTTTATAGTTCGAGTTTTTTTATTAGGCGGAATTGATTTGTTTAAACTTTTCTTTAATTTTTTCCAATCTTTCTCCAACATCGCAAATGCCGGACCTACATTATCGGATTCAGCTAAAAGAATTTCATTTCCTTCTTTTATGGATATAACTTTCGCAAATACGCTTAATGGATTTGGTTGTAAAAAGATGACCGGAACAGAACCTTTGTTTTCGAGTTTTAGATTTAATTTGATATATGTAATGTAAAAGGAAGAGTCAGAATTTGGAGGAATTTCTTGTAATGCTATTTCTTTGACTGTTCCAGTAATTTGAAGAGTAGGTTTTTCAGATTGAGCGAAGACAACCGACAAACTCGAAAGTAGTATGATTAAAGCTATAATGATTTTCATAACCATCCTCCGAACGGAACGTCGTTTTCAGAGTAAACAAAAGTTACGAATGAATTAAAAAAACCGTTTTCTTTGGCTTTTTCGGTTGCTTCGCGTAAGGTTTCTCCGATGCCGACAACTTTATCTTTATTTAATGCAACATATTTGCCGGCGTATTTTTCTCTGTTATTTTTTAACCATTCAAGCTGTAACCGGCGGTCTTCTTCGGAAACTTGGACAACTTCCTCTTCTGCTTCACGGCAGAGTTCCTTAGAAATAAATTCCGCTAAATCTTTTTTAGACTCGATATCAAGCGAAACTATTTGTTGTTTTAATTGAGTTAAAGTTTCAATTTGCATAACAAATTTATTCTACACGCCACGGCGGATTTTTGCGATTTTCTCCGGCGCGGAATAGACAGATTTTGTTTTCGGTCGGATCTTTTAGATAACTTTCGCGCCAGAGCCAATCTTTATCGGTCGGTTCTTGTTCAAATTCGAGTCCGAGATTTTTCAGTTCTTTGACTTTTGAATCTAAATCTTCACATTCAAAATAAAGCACGATGTTTGAATTTGTTTGATTTTCTTCCGCATTGCTGACGGAAAGTGTCGCATCACCGTCGGGACAGAGCAGACGCGCATAACGCGGGCGTGAATCAACGATCAGTTTTAAGCCGAGTTTTTGATAAAATTCTACGGTTTCAAGCGGTTTATGCGTGTAGATCGTAATCTGATTGAGATTCATTTCGCATTATTTATTCTTTTTAGCATTTTCTCGGCATCTTTTTTAAATTTGCTGTTCGGATATTGTTCAATGATTACTCCAAAATAGGCGACCGCGTTTTCACGCATTTTTTCGGGCGCGAATTTTTCCTTTTCTTCTTCGTCCGTAAAATCAACCTTTTGTCTGCCTTTGTTTTCCGACAAATAATAGCTGCTCATCGCGGCGATGTAGAGAAATTCGTCCATTTTCGAGAATTGCGGATAGGCGGCAAAGGTTTCTTCAAAGCGCATCAAAACGCCTTTGTAGGCTTTTTTCAATTTGTAATACTGCTGAGCGACATTCAAATTATGCTGCGCGTCCTGTTCAAAAAGAATGTCCGTAATCGCCTGCGGATCAACCGTATCCTGCGCTTTGGCTTCAAAGGAAAAGGCGAATGTAAAAATAAAAAAACTTAAAAGTAAAAATGCTTTTTTCATAATGGTTTGATCGTAAAAAAATAAAAATTCTAAAAGATGTTTCAACCTTTTCTGATGCGTTTTATTTATCAAAGGTTTGAATCGAAGCGGGAAATGTTTTTAACAATAAAACATTTTCTGCACCAATAGAATAATTTTTGCACAGACATCGCCGGAATGCTATGATGACGGACAATGTGTAAAAATTTGAAAGTTGAAAGGAAATTATAAATCTATGAAATTAAAGCTCTTAATTATTTTAATCAATGGTTTGTTTGTATTCGGGTGCGATTATCAATTTAAGGAAACACCGAAAACCGAAGGCAATTCGCCGGCTAATTCCGTAAATCAAAATGCGAATGCTCAGACAACTGCGACGGGAAATTCCAACTCAAACGCCGCAAATTCGGCTTCTAAAGAAATTGACAGCAACGAGCCGCTCGTTTTGAGCGGCACGAGCGAAAGCCGCACGATTCCCTGCGGCGGCAGGGAAGTCGAAGTTGTCGAAGATGCGACCGCAAACAGTTATACGCTGACGGGCGAATGTAAAAAATTGACGGTTGACGGCGTTTCCAACAAAGTCAGCGTTGAAAAAGTCGGCGAAATTTCGGTCAAAGGCACGAGCAATAAAGTAACTTACGTTGAAGGACTCGACGGCAAAAAACCGAAAATCACCAAAAGCGGCATCAGTACGGCGGTTGATTCAGTGAAAGAATTGGAAAAGAAAGCAGAAGCAAATAAGCAAAATTAGAATTATTTCAGATTTCAGATTCCAAATTCCAAATTCCAGAAAGTTGTTTGCTTTTAATGAGTTCCCTAAAATCTACAGAATATTTTCTAAGTAGAAAATATTCTGCGATATATGTTTTAACAAAAATCTGAAATCTGAAATCTGAAATCTGAAATCTGGAATCTGAAATCATCAACCGCCTGTTTTTGCGTAATAAACTTCTTCGTACGGCTGCAAGACAACCCATCCCTGACCGCGAAAGGCGAGCTGGAAGGATTCGCCGCTGCCGCGTCCGAAGAAGGTTTTCAGCGAAATATCTGTTTTTATCTCCGGCTGAAGCGAACTCGACCACGCAATCGTCGCATTCGGATCGGTAAAAACCGGAACTTGCGGCGTTACCGCCAATGTGATCGGATCGAAATGCGTCGTAATGGCGATCGCTCCCGTTCCGCGCAGTTGGAGATTAAAAAGCCCGCCCGCCGCCATTCCGGCGATGCGGCGCATCATTTTTATATCCCAGCCGATTGAATCCTGAAATGCTAAAACATTGTTGCCGTTGACATAAAGCATCTCGTCCTGAAGATAAAGAATGCGCACTTTTTTGCCGCTGTCGGCGAAATAGACGCGCCCAGCGCCTTCGGCTTTCATCAAAGGATTTGCTTCGCCCGTTACCGCCTTTTTAAACATTTTTCCCAAACCGCCTTCGAGCATCCCCTCGCGCTCGAATTTGACATCGCCGACATAGCCGATCATCGAACCGAGTTTCGCCCAGACGCGCCCGTTCAAGTTGACTTCCAGAAGATACGGATTTTCAAGCTCAAACGGCTCGCGGTTTTCGTCCTTTTGCGCCGTTTCGTTTAGAAAACTGTTGATTGAATATTTGCTCATTTTTTACCTTTTTTGCCCGATAACTTTTTCTTTGGCGATTGCAAATCTTTTTCCAAAAAACGTAAAACCAATTTTTCGCGTTCGTGAGATTCATTCTCTCTGGTGCGCTGAATCTCGAAAGCAAGACGCTCGACCATCAAAGTCAGTTCTTCGGTTCTCTTGCGAATTTCTTTAATTTCTTCGGTATTTCTTCGACCTTGTTCGCTCAAGAAAACAATATCCTTAATGGCTTGAATAAATTTTTCCCACATTTTAATATGTTTTCAAATTTTCGATTGCTTTTGTTAATCGGATAAAAGATTTGTCATTTAATTTACGAAGCCTCGTAATTTGCTTTTGTTCTTCTATAATCGCTTTATTATTTTCTTTTAGTTTTGAAAATAATTCATCAATTTGACGGGAAAATCTTTTTTCCTGTGCTTTTGTTAATTCTGAATTTAATACTTGGCTCATAAAACACCTCCAAACAAAAATTTTAACATATTATTTCGGCGCATATTTTCCGATAATCGCGTCCAGTTTTTTTGCTGTTTCGGGATTCCAATGTTCGGGCGCGGTAAAAATCGCATTTTGCGTCGCGCCTTCAAACGGATTCGGCGTTTCCTTCGCCGCAACTCTTTTTACTGCTTCTTTCAAAACCAATTGTGCATTTCGCACATTTTTTGTCAAATATTCGACGACCATATCAATCGAAACCGCGTCGTGATCTTCGTGCCAGCAATCGTAATCGGTGACAAGCGCAAGAGTTGCGTAAGCGATTTCGGCTTCGCGGGCGAGTTTTGCTTCCTGTAAATTGGTCATTCCGATAATGTCCATTCCCCACGAACGGTAAACATTCGATTCGGCTTTGGTCGAAAACGCCGGACCTTCCATACAAATATAAGTTCCGCCGCGATGCACCTTTAGATCTTCGACAGTTTTGCAGGACGCTTCCAAAATATCGCCTAATTCCGAGCAAACCGGATGCGCAAACGTAATATGTCCGACAATTCCGTTGCCGAAAAATGTTGATTCTTCGGCGCGTGCGCGAGTCCGGTCAAAAAACTGATCGGGAATACAAAAGTCGGTCGGCGCATAATCTTCGCGCAGAGAACCGACCGCCGAAACAGATAAAATATATTCCACGCCGAGCAGTTTCATCGCGTAGATATTCGCTCTGAAAGGCAATTCGGTCGGCGTTAATTTATGCCCGCGCCCATGACGCGGCAAAAACGCCACACGTTCGCCTTCGAGCGTTCCGATAATAAAAGCGTCCGAAGGTTTGCCGAACGGCGTTTCAACTTCCGTCTCTTTTATGTCCGTCAATTCCGGCATCTGATACAATCCAGAGCCGCCGATAATTCCGATTTTTACTTGTTCCATTTATCCTATTTTATTAATCCTCTTACTTTATTGGCGGGAAAACTTCTTCCGCCAGAATATCTACATTTTTAATTTCCTTTACGAAAAATTTATGTTTTGGGTGAAATACTTTGGTTTCCTTTTCATCATTTTCTCTCAATATTCCTAAAACCGTAATTTCAGCATAAAAATTATTATTTAGAAACTCGGCTTTATACTTTGTTTTATTGGCATTTAAGGCTTCACCAATTTTGCGTCGAGATTCATAATTCATTTCCAAAGCTAAGATTCTGTCTTGTTCAAGGCATTGATTATTATAAAAAATGAAAGTGTGATATCCGAGAACTATTGCTTTTGTTTGAATAACTTTTGTCTCAAATTTTTCGGGAAACTCAACTAAATCACAAAAATTTATTTCATTCTCTTTGTTTGGCAACTTACTTTCTTGAACTTTTTCACAGGCTAAGGCAAATAACAAGAGGCTTAATAATAAAAATTGCTTTTTCATTCTACAAAATTTAAGCAAAAACCAATCTGCCCTTCGGTTCGGGAATCTGTCTGCCCAAATCACGCGCCGTTTCAATCCATTCCTCAATAACAATTTCGGCATTCGCCAATGCTTCCTGATAAGTTGCGCCGTCTGCCATACAGCCCGCAAGTTCCGGAACTTCGGCGATAAACGCGCTGTCTTCTTCGCTCCAATAAATGATTATTTCGTATTTACTCATCGTTTGCTCCAAGTTTGTATTTCAAAATCAAATTCCGCACTTGTTTGACTTGATAGACTTTTGCTTTTGACCCAATCGGCTGAATATTGATAATTTCTTCCACATCTGATTTGGTAAAGATATGATGACTTCCCTTGATACGTTCATCAAATCCGTAGTTTACCAAAAGTTTACGTAAATCGTTGAAATCAGTATTCGCATCCGTTTTGCCGGACAAAATTTGAGTTTCAATTTTATTTAACTTTGACATTGTCTTTTATAAACAAGTGCCGCCGATTATTCCAATTTTTACTTGTTACATTTTTATATTTTGATTTTCCAATTTAATTTATTATGGACTTATAAATTCAGACTTATTAATAGGATTAAAATTTTCTTTTTCGACTTCTTTTGCTTTTTGCAAGTCAACATTAGCCGGTTCATTGTGTCCTAATCTTTTATAAGACTCTGCTCGTTGGCGAAGTGCTAAAGCCCAAAGCGGATAAATTTCAATAGCCTTTGTGTAATCTTCAATAGCTAAATCGAAATTACCTTTTTTAAGGTAAACATTTCCCCGATTAAAATAATAAACGCCATTTTTTTCATCTAATGAAATAGCTTTTGTATAGTCTTGTAAAGCCAGATTGAGGTTGCCTTTATGTTCATAACACACCCCGCGCCCGCTATAAGATAGTGGTAACTGCGGATGGAGATCAATGGCTTTTGTGAAATTTTTGATCGCTTGATCAAAATCGCGTTTTCCGTAATATATTCGGGCAAGACTGTAATAAATAAGCGGGTGCGGCGAAATTTCAAGTGCTTTATTAAAATCTGCAATTGCTAAATCTTCTTTTTTCAAAAGTAAGTAAGAATTTCCACGATTTATATAGATTTTTACATCTTCGGAATTTAATGAAACAGCTTTAGTAAAGTCTTCAATTGATTTTTCATACTCATCCTTTCCTTGTAGGGCAAGAGCTCGATTCGAATAAAATTCAGCCAATCGTTTTTTAGGTAAATTTTTGCCCATTTTGATTGCTTTATCAAAATCTTTTAATGCAAAATCAAATTCACGCATATAAAGGTATGCTGTGCCACGATTAAAAAAGAGTTCGGAAGATTTTGAATAGAGATTTAGTGCTTTCGTAAAACTACTAATAGCTGACGTATAGTCTTTCCGATGATATGCTTCTGTTCCTTCATTAATATATTCTTGCGCCAATTGAAGCTCTGCACGACTTTGCGCAAAATTTGTCTGGTGAAAAACCGATAAAGTTAAAATCAAAAATAAAATGAGATTTAGTTTTTTCATAATTAGGAATTTTCTGTGCATTCAGGTTTTTGCTTAAGAAACATAAACGGAAATTTAGAAATCGGTTTTATTAAAGCATAAAAACATATTTGCCTTAAACCTGCCGATTCAAAAATTTCCGCCGTTTTTTTTTGAAAATTTATTTTTTATCTTGTGTGCAACTATTTGCCTCAATATGTGCAGCTAAGGTATTGTTATTTCTTTTTTCGACCAGTTCGTCCATTCCGGCAAATTTTGCTTTCGGCTTTTCTCTGACCATCGCTTCGTATGATTTCAACATACTTTCAATGCCCGCAATTTGTGTGGCGGTTTCGTCGTTGGCTTTATCGGGATTTTCCAGCTTGAACGCCGCCATTGCTAATGAAAAATGAATAAGTAATTCACTGCCGTTTTTGTTTTTTTTCTCGAGTGCCGCCCGAATCGCATCGGTGCAGAGCGTTACGCTGACATCTTTTGTTTCAACAACATATAGAAAACCCCACTCGCGATACTTCTTTGCATCTTTGTCAAATGGTTTTTCTTCCAAAAAGCGCACTACTTTGATAAGCGTTTCTTTATCGCTCGGCTTGTCCTGGGCGAAATTAACCTGTGCGGTTAATCCGATTAAAAAAAGCGCGAAAATTATTGTAAGTTTTTTCATTTCTTTATTTTTCCTTTGATTAAATTTTGATCGGTTCAGCTTTGATCTTTCCGTCTTCTTCAAACAAACGGCAGAGCGGTTGATGAAAATCGTGATAGAAAAGACACTGCCAGTTCTCACGCACGGCGCGGGGCAGAAGTTGCTTTTTTGCTTCCAGAGTTTCGGTCGGGAAAAGATCGTAGCCCATAATCCACGGCGCAGGAATATGCGCGGTCGTCGGGATCAGATCGGCAAAACCGTAAATCGTTTCGCCGCCGCGTGTTAATTGCCAGGTCTGCATTGTTTCGGAATGTCCGCGAACCAGTTGCAGAGTCAAACCTTCGACGGCTTCGTAATTATCGGGTTTTAATTCAAGTTGCCCGCTTTCGATCAGCGGTTTCCAGTTTTCCGGTAAATAACTCGCGCGGTCGCGCTCCGTTGGATTTTCCGCCGCTTCAAATTCCGATTTTGAAACGAAATAACGAGCGTTCGGAAATTGCGGAACTACTTTTTGATTTTTGATCTTTGATCTTTGATCGTTGTTTTCCAAATCCGCGATCCCAAATCCGCAAACCGCAATCGAAGTGTTTCCGCCGGCGTGGTCGAAATGCAGATGCGTATTGACGACGATTGAAATGTCTTCGGGCGCGTAACCCGTTTTTTCAAAAAGAGTTTGGGCAAACGGTTTTTCGCGGAAAATGCCGTAGATTTCGGTTTGTTTTTCCGTCCATTTTTCGCCGATTCCGGTTTCGATCAGGATTTTTTCGTCCGCAGTTTCGACGAAAACGCAGTTCATCTGAAGTTTTATGCGATTGAATTCATCGGGCGGACACCGCTTTTCCCATAAAACACGCGGGACAACGCCGAACATTGCCCCGCCGTCGAGTCTGAATTCACAATCAGGAATGATTTCAATGCGGTAATTGCCAAATTGCATTGTTAGATGATTGAATTGTAAACAGGTTGATCGTTAATAAATAGCAATTAACGATTAACCTGTTTAGATTAACTAAAAGCCATCTCAAAAATAATTTATTTGGTTAAGCACTCCGCTCTCAATTTCACCGTTAATTTATTAAGGGAATCGCGGTCAAAGACCGCTTGCTTAACTGTATGTTTCATATTTTTGAGATGTCTCCTAACTATTTTTTCGGTGCTTCTTTCGGAGCTGCCTTCGGTTGCGGTTTTGCTCCGTCCGGCTGCATTTCCGGCGGCGGCGGTCCGCCTTGCGGCATCTGCGGCATCTGTTTTTCCATCATCCTCTGCATTTCTTCTTCCGAAACTTCCGGCACTTTATAATCAACGGAAACTTCGACCGGATTATTCGCCAGAATCTCGTCTAAAACCGCTTTTTCCTTTTCGGTTTCGAGTTTGGCTCTGACCATATCCTTGACCGGCATATCACGTCCCATCGGATTTTCCGGATCTTTGACGGTAGTTGAAATCAAAATATGACGCACATCATAAACCTGACTGGCTTGTCCGGCTTGGTCTTTTGTTTCGCCTTTTTTCTCGAGTTTGATGATATGAAAACCGTACGGCGTTTCAACCAGATTTTCGGCGACTTTTCCGGGTTCGAGCGCGAGCGCGGCGGCTTCGAATTCCGGCATCATTCTGCCTTGCGGAACGTCTGCATAAAGACCGCCGTTGGTTTTGCCGTCGGGAGATTTATTGCCCGGGTCTTGCGAGAATTCGTCGGCTAATTTTGCAAAATCTTCACCTGCTTTGGCGCGATTCAAAATTTCTTCCGCTTGTTTTCTCTTAGCTTCGGGGCTGAGTTCGGGATTCTCGGCAATGTATTTATCCACATCCGCATCCGTAACCTGGGTCTTTTTAGCCAAAACCTTTTGCGCGTAGATTCTGGCAAGCAGTTGAGCTTGCTGGAGTTTCATTTGCAGATCGGCTTTGAGTTTGAAATCTTCGCCAAGCTCGCCGGAAGCCATTTTGTCTTCGGCTTCTTTTTGATAGATTTTAATCTTGGCAAAATAATCTTTTGCCTGCGCGATCTCTTCTTCGCTCGGCTGACGATCCGCCATTTCCGGATTGTTTTCCTTCATCAGTTGAAGTTTGGAATCGAGAAACTTTTGAAATTCAGATTCGCGGCTGCCGTCCGCCCAAAATTCCTTGACGCGGTCTTCGCCGATAAAACCGAACGGCGGCATCGGACCTTTATCTTTATTGGTAAATTGATCGTAATTGACCGCCAAAACCTCAGCCCGCATATTTTCGAGTTCGGTTTTGATCGCCGGTTCCTGGTCAATGCCTTCTTTTCTTGCCTGGCTGGCGACCGCCAGAAGCTGTTTCAGATTTTCGGCTTGTTGTTTTTTGAGTTCCGGGTCTTCCGACAGACGCTTGAGCATCATCGGATTGGCATCTTTCAAGAGAATTTCCATCTCTTGCGCGGTGATTCTATTCA
>CAYUGW010000039.1:0-6769 GCA_964444245.1 uncultured Blastocatellaceae bacterium
AAATATGCTGACAAAGCAGCAGGAAAAGAAGAATTGAATTGATTCTTTCCCCAAGAGTCTTTTTCGGTAAAATCTCGATTTGAGTGTTTAATGCCAAAAAGCGATGGCACTTTAATCGGTATCATTATTTCCCTCGCTTAAATCTTCATCCGTTTCTCTGTTTTGCCCTTGTTTTTTATTAAATCTTCCTTCCTTCAACTGCGTTTGAACTTCCTTCGATTTCGCCGCTTGCGGATTCATCAATTCATTCAAAGCATTAACGCTCGCGCTTAGCATCGAAGCACTTTCCGACACATTTTGCTCGAATTGTTCGGCGGTCGTCTTGCGCGGTTTTGACAAAATTTTTAAACCGATAATTATGCCGACAATCAGCAAGACGAAAAATAATAATCCGATCCAATCACTCATATAATTTTAGATTTTAGATTTTGGATTTTGGATTTTCCAAAATCTTTTTCACGCGCTCGAAATCTTGCGGTGTATCAACGCCGATTGAGCTTTCATTTACTTCGACGACTTTTATTCTCGCGCCGTTTTCCAGAGCGCGAAGCTGTTCGAGCATTTCAGTCTTTTCTAAGTTTGTTTGTTCAAACTTAGTAAATTCCAATAAAAATTCGCGCCGGTAAACATAAAGCCCCGTATGTTTGCGGTAAAGTTTTAGTAAATCTTTTTCTGCTTGCAGAGCGTTTTGCAAACTACCGTATTTTTTCACCGCTTCGCGCGGAAACGGAATCGGCGAACGGGAAAAATAAAGCGCGAAATCATTTTTATCGGTAACGACTTTGACAACATCCGAAGATAAAACGTCGGCGATTTCGTAAATCGGTTCGCAAGTTGTCGCAATATCAATCGTTTCGTCGCTTAAAATAGCTTCGACCGCACTTTCGATTGTGGCGGGCGGAATCAGAGGTTCGTCGCCCTGAACATTGACGATGATCGAATTTTCCGGCAGATTTTCGGCAACTTCGGCAATGCGGTCGCTTCCCGATTGATGATCTTTACCGGTTAAAACGGCTTCGTTTCCGCTCGCTTCGATTATTTTCAGGATTTCTTCGCTATCGGTCGCAACGATCACGCGGGAAATGTTTTTTGCTTTTTTCGCTTGCTCTAAAGTGTGCAAAATAAGAGGTTTTCCGCCCAAAGGCAATAGTAATTTATTCGGCAAACGAGTCGAAAAGAGACGCGCCGGAATGACAGCTATAACATTTTGTTGTTGGATTTTTTCCGTGTTGCCCACGGGATTACAGACTAGCAGAAAAAGTTCAAAGTTCAAAGTTCAAAGTTTGAATAAAATCAGTACGAGCGAACAGTAGTGAGTCAGTTTGATTAAAATCAAGTTCAATCAGCATTAAGGAACTCACTACCGTTCGCTATACTGATTTTGAAACTTTGAACTTTCGGCTTTTTTAGCTAAACTTTTTTCGTGCAGGAATTTAATCAAGAAAAACCAATCGAACAAAGTGCGCCGGAATTAAAGGAAAAGGTCGAAACTTTAATAATTGAAGAAAAACCGTCTCCGAATAATCCGCCGTGGAACTCCTTTTTTGCCTTTTTGCTCTGGTTCACAAGCGTCGGGCTGATCGTCGTTTTGCCGTCTTTGTTTCTGATGCCGTATCTGGTTGGCAAAAATATTCAGTTATCCGACAATTCCGATCTAAAGTCATTTCTTTTAGGCGATCCGACGGCGGTTGCCATAAGTTTAGGCGGAACAATGCTGGCGCATATTCTGACGATTCTGTTTGCCTGGTTTATTGTAACTAAATACAACACTTATTCCTTTAAGGAAATGCTCGGCTGGCGTTGGGGCGGGTTTAAGTTTTGGCACGGCTTTGTAATTTTGATCGGCGTTTATGCGTTTGCTCTGATGATGATAAGTCTTCTCGGTTCACAGGAAAACGAGATGACCAGAATTTTGCAAAGTTCGCGGACAGCGGTTTATATGGTCGCGATTCTTGCCACATTTTCCGCGCCGATTGTTGAAGAAGTCGTCTATCGCGGCGTTTTATATTCGGCGTTTCAACGAACTGTTAATTCGACATTTGCCGTTATTATGGTCACGACGCTTTTTGCTGCCGTTCACATTCCGCAATATTTGCCCGATTACGCGACAATTATTTCGATCTGTTTTGTGAGTTTAGTCATCACCTTAATTCGAGTTAAAACCGATAATTTGTTGCCGTGCATAATTTTCCATATGGTTTTTAACGGGGTTCAATCGGTTTTGATGATTCTCCAACCATATCTGCCTGAAACACTCGAAACGGTGCCGGAAAAGGTTTCTTTCTTCGTTTATTCATCCTCTTATTTTCCGCAATTTTTTTGATAATTCCGCAATTTGAAACAGACAAAAAGCGGGAGAATTTCTTAAAATTCTCCCGCTTTTTTATTCTGCTAAACTATTGTTTTTTTATGGTCTTTTGCTGCCTCTTCCGCCGCTCTGAGTCGGGATTCCGGGATCGGATGAAGGCGTGGGAATATATACACGCGGTGTTGAACGAGCCGGAAAACCGGTGGACATATCAATTCCCGTATCTCTCACGCGTCCGCGTCCGTTTTGCCGATCAACCTGCTCGAACGGCGGAACGGTTCTGGTCACACCTCTCGTATTACCTCTGCCATTCGGATTTGGCGTTTGTAGCGTTCCGCCGTTCGTATTTCCTCCGGGATTCGGATTTACCGGCGGATTGTTGTTACGCGGCGGATTATAATAGACCCAACGCGGAAGTCTGAACCTCCAAATATCGCGTCCGAATCCGAAACCATACGGCGAACTCCAGCCATAACCGAACGGAAGGAAACAATATCCGCCCCAAAACGGATCATAAACCCAAAGACCGAATGAATCATATAAACTCCAATGATTCATACTAAAACCTGAAAGCAAGGGTCCTCTTAAAGCGTTTCTTTCAAGCCGGTCATTAACTTTTGCTAATTCTTTCGCCCGCGACCGACTCCATTCTTCGAGATCATCTCTTTCGCCGCGGTCGAATTTTACAACGGCAACATTATCACCGCCGACCGATGCGGTTCGCCCTTTTTTGACTTCTTCGGCATTTTCATCTTCGCCGATTTGCGCTTTTCCGTTCCAGACCTCGATTTTGCCTGTTCCGTCTGCCAAAACATCAACCCTGTAAACGCCTGATTTTACGACATTAAAGGTGGCTTTCGGCGTGTTCACGGCAAAAGTGAAATCGTTGCTCGTGATAACTTCAAACATCGCGCTTCCGCGATTTAATTTAATTTGCAGATTTTCCAGCGATGTATCTACGAATTCAAAACTCGAATTTCCGCCCAAACGAATATATGAACCGGGATTGAGTAAAATCTCGACTTTTCCATCCGCTTCGGTTGAAACTCTGTCGCCGATTTTTACTTGATCGCCTTTCAAAAGAAGTCCGCTTCTTCCGGTTTTCCGGGAGATTGTGACACTTCCCTGAATATAATTTACGCCGCCTGCCTCAGCCGAAATCACGTATTTGCTTGCCGCAGTTGAAGCTGAACGGCTTTCTTGCTGGGCAAAAGAAAATACGGAAAATGCTAAGACAAATGCACTAATAACGAAAATAGTTAGCAGATTTTTTTTCATATTTTTTCCTCTCTGAAACGGATATTATTTTTTATAATAATTGATTACCGCAAAATTTACAATTTTTTTCTATCAATTAGAGGCAATTATTGAATTAAAAGTTGTTTCAAAAAATGGAACAACCTTTGCTTTGGAAACGTAATCAAAGTGTTTGCCTGACCGATTGGTTGAGCAAATTTTAAGCGAGGCAATTATTATGGCTACATTCAAAGATCCGATTAGATGTTTTGCTCCTCTGGAAGTCATTGAGAGATTACTCGAAATCCGTTCGGAGTTTGGTTTTGCAGAAGTTATTTATCTGGACGGTTCGCGTGAATTAGCCGAATTGCTGGACGCTAACGGTTTTGATGTTTATGCTTTTTCAACCAAAGACGAGAAAATAAATTACGGAGATTACCGCGCCCCGATTGTGCCGGGCGGCGATAATGTTCACTGCTCTCTAACGGCACATTAAGAAAATTTTTAGTTTCCCAATAGACAACAAAGAAGGAACGCGGAAGGCTTCGGAGAAATCCACCTTCCGCTTTTTTTTGGTTTAAAAGTTTAAAAGTGAAAAAGTTTAAAAGTTTTAAGAAAGTCCGATGTTTAATTTTTTAGGTTTTAGTGAAATATTCGATTATCAATCAGTAAAACTTTTTCACTTTTTCACTCTTTCACTTTTCCACTTTAGACGGCTTTGACGATAAAAAGAGTTCCGTCATCGTCCAGAAACTTTTGTCCGGTAAATTTTGTCAGGTCTTTGCGGATAAATTCGATTAGCTCTTTTGCCGAAAGATGAATTCCCTCTAAAACCAATTCAGCAAATCTGTGGCGTCCGTATTCTTCGCCGGTATCATTGGTCGCTTCCGTTATGCCGTCGGTGTAAAGCACGAGCGTTTGTCCCGCTTCAAATCTGATAAAATGCTGGTGATAGTGCATATTGCGAAACATCCCCAAAGGCAGATCGCCGTATTCGACAAAGCGATAGTTGCCGTCCGGTTTGATCAAAAGCGGCGGATTATGTCCGGCATTCGAATAAACAAAGGTGCGGTTTGTCGCGTCTAAAAGCCCGTAAATCGCCGTGATAAATTGATGATCCTCGACCGAATCCCACAAAAGATTTCCGACTTTTGCCATAGCGATATGCGGCGCGTAGCCGATCTGCACGCCGGCTCGCAGGGAAGCACGCAAAAAAGCCATCAAAAGCGCGGCGGGAATTCCCTTGCCGACCGCGTCGGCAACGACTATTCCGATTTGATCTTCAAAAATCTTCACCCAATCATAATAATCGCCCGAAACTTCTTCGGTCGGAAAAATATACGCGCTGATGTCGAAATTTTCTAATTCGGGATCGTGATCGGGCAGAAGTTCGAGTTGGACTTCGCGGGCAATTTCGAGCTGCGCTTGCAGACGTTTCTTTTCGATCAGTTGATCGTGAAGTTCGACCTTTTCGATGATTATCGCAACCTGCGAAGCAAGAAGCTGCAAAATTGATAAATCATCATCATTATAAGCGTCCAAACTGTCGCTTTCCAGATCGAACACGCCGATTACGCGGTCGTTTGAAATAATCGGTGCGACAAGTTCCGATTTTGTTCTTTTTCGCGCCGGAAAATAGCGTTCGTCCAGGCTGACATCGGGCGAAATCAGAGGGTTTCCCGTTTGTGCGACATAACCGATAAAACCTTCACCGAGTTTCAGACGAGGTTCGATCAATTCAAAACTGATCTGATAACCGCGCAAGGCTTTCGATTTAAAGGCATACTGAACGTCATCCGCTTCCACGTGCGTTTCGATTAGATAAATTCCCGCCGCATCGTAATGAATCAGCGAACCGAGCGTATCCATCACCAGCGTTAAGAGTTCTTCCAAATCGAGCGAACGGCTGATCGTTTTCGTAATATCGAGCAGCATCCGCAATTTATCCACAACCGAAAGATTCGGATCGGGTGAAGAACTTTGATCGAGTTTTATATTCGATTCCGGCATTTTTTATGTTACGGAGAAAATAAAATGATTTAATATTTTCCGCTTAATCGCAAGTAGTAAATTGAAAAAGCGGCAAAATTTACGCTTCAGCCGCTGACGACCTTTTGCGAATAATCCTTCCAGAGCCGGGAAACTTTTATGCGGTATTCGACGAGTTCGCGGCTGACGTTGAAATGCCGCGCAATTTCTCTGGAAGTTTTGCCCTGATTGACCATTCTTCGCAGAGCCGAAAACGGAACGAGCGCCGCCGCGCCGACCGAATACGCTTCTTCTTCGATCTCGGCACGATAATCGCGGGCGATGACTTTTCCCTGTTTGTTTTTGGTTTCGATGGCGAGGCGCGAAGGTTTGTGTCCGAGAAAAACGTGACAGATTTCTTCCATCAAAGTCGCGTTCTGCCGATTTTTGCCGTGAGTCGGATTTAAGATGATCAGTTTTCTGCCGTCGTGCAGAGCCTGCGAACACGCGCCGCCCGACCATTTATCTTTTCCCGTGCCGAGCAGATGCGCTTTGGTGTCTTCGGTCAAAAACGGCTCGATCTGTTCAAATGAAGCGACCAGAAGTTTGGCATAACCTGCCAGTTCAAACGGGTTTAATAAATCTTCATCGCTTTTCAGCCGCGCAAAATCACGCAGACCGATGGCTTTGATCTCGTAATTTCTGCCTTTTTGTGTCGGGGGTAAATTTTCGGTGTCCATCGGGTAAAAATAAAAAATAAAAGGTAAAAAGTAAAAAGTAAAAAGTAAAAAACCCGATTTTCAGGCAACTCCTGATTTATCAAAATATAAGTTTTCCTTTTTACTTTTTACTTTCAAATCATTTACTTGATTAAGCTTCCTTGAATTCCGAATCAACATCTTCCGAAGAAAGCGCGACGCGGTAGCCCTTTGATTGTTTTTGTTTGGTAATTAACAGATCGTCTTTGGTTTTGAGCAGATCGGCGCGGTTATAGACGGAAAGTTCAAAATTATAACCGTGCGTGATCGCATCTTTCGGACACGCTTCGACACAGAAACCGCAGAAAATACAGCGTCCGTAATCAATGTTATAAACTTTGGCATAACGCTCGTCGCGTCCGATGCGTTCTTCCTTAGAACGCGGATCGGTTTCGGCTTCGATATAAATGCAGTCCGAAGGACACGCCGCCGCGCACAAATAACACGCCACACATTTTTCCTTACCCGCTTCGTCAACGTGTAGAAGATGCTGTCCGCG
>CAYUGW010000039.1:6869-14019 GCA_964444245.1 uncultured Blastocatellaceae bacterium
TGAAACGGCGTATTTTGCCCGATTTGCTGATCCTGCCAATTGGCATTCGGCACGGGCGGCGGAGTCCAGCCTTGCGGTTCTTGTTGTTCGATCTGCTGATTTTCTTTGACTTCTTCGGCAAACGGCGTGTTCAGAGCTTCCGCCTTTACTTCTTCGATTTCCGCTTCCTTATACGGCGGCATCGGGGCTGACGGAATTTGATAACCCGGCGGCATCGAAAGATCAAACGGCGAAGGAATCGGCGCGTTATTCGTATCGCCGTAAGGCGAATCGCCCGAAAAATCACCTGACTTTTTGGCTTCCGGTTGGCTCATTTCAAACGGTTTGCTCGGCGTAGGCGGCGGCGAAACAGGTTCGGACGGAGCTTCAAGCGGCGGCGGCGGTGCGGAGGAAGTTTCGACCGGCGGCGGCGCAAATGGAGTTTCGACCGGCGGCGGCGTAGGTTTCGGCGGCATCTCACCGAAATTCGGCGGATTTAGATCCGGTTCGCTGAATTTCGGCGGTTCGGGCGGCGTTGCCGAAATATCTTTTGAAACTTCGGATTTCGGTTCCGTCAGTGGGCTGCCGAACGGCGAAGGCGGTGCATCAGCTTTCGATTCTTCCCTTTCTTGCGGTTTTGATTCCTGCTTAAACGGCGGAAAATCCGTTGAAACAATCGTCTTCATCGGATCGATTTCTTCTTCTTTTGCTTCTGCGACATCTTCTTTTACTTCCGGTTTCGGTTCTTCCGCACGCGGCGGCGGACTGGCAACCATTGTTTTAAACGGATCGAGCGGCGGAATCGGCAGATCGCTCGCGTTGGCGACCGTCGTTTTATAAGGGTCTTCCGGGGGTGCTTCTTCGACCGCAACCAGCGGCGTGCCGTCGGTCTGGCAAAATTTCAGGTTGTCGTCAAAAGTTTTTTCGCAGTTCGGGCATTTTTTCATCGGTTTCACAGTCCTTATTAGTTAGAAGATGTCTGAAAAAAAATTACAAAAAGGGCAAACGAACTTAATTTTTGAAAAAAAAGCCGTTTGCCCTTTTATAACCTTAGTCTTTAACTAATTCAAGTTTGCTGAAGAAATAAGCGATTTCAATCGCCGCATTTTCGACCGAATCCGAACCGTGAACGGCATTTTCGCCGATCGAACCCGCAAAATCCTTCCGCAGAGTTCCCATCTCAGCATCCGCCGGATTCGTCGCGCCCATCAGATCGCGCCACGCTTTGACGGCATCATCTTTTTCCAAAGCCAGCACGACGCACGGACCGCTCGACATAAATTCCGTCAATTCCCCGTAAAACGGGCGTTCCGCGTGAACCGCATAAAAACCTTCGGCTTGTTTTCTCGTTTGATGAATCAATTTCATCCCGCGAATCTTAAAACCGTTTTCCAAAATCCGGTCAATAATTTTTCCCGTATGCCCTTTCGCCACCGCATCGGGCTTGATAATTCCAAATGTTAAATCACTCATTATTTATTATTTTTCCTCTTTATTATTTTTATCTTTTTGGATTGTTATTGTGGTTATATTTACAAAAACATCCAACGCAAAATCTAAATTTACTTTTCCTGTGTAAGATGGAGCAAACTTAAAATTCTTAATGATAGTTTTTTCAAAATTTTCCTTTTCAACAATTATTTCATATTTCGCTAACCTAAAATTAAATTTTCCATCATATTGATGATAAGGCAATTCTAAATTATAAATTCCCGCATCATTTGTTATGGTTTCAAATCTCTCGCCTTTTTCATTTATTGCCGCTACTTTTGCTTTAACAATCACTGCGCCGTTTGGATCGTAAACTGTTCCAGTCAAAATTCCACTTACAAAATCCGATTTCTTTGTTTCGGAGGTAATTGGCGGGTGTTCAATAAAATCTTGAATATCCATTGTTATATCAAGTTTTAAGTTTCCATCAATTCCGACTTTAAATCCCTCAA
This sequence comes from uncultured Blastocatellaceae bacterium, assembly GCA_964444245.1. Taxonomy (GTDB): domain Bacteria; phylum Acidobacteriota; class Blastocatellia; order Pyrinomonadales; family Pyrinomonadaceae; genus JAHCHG01. The sequence goes on from CAYUGW010000039.1 coordinate 8,792, forward strand.
TTTTAGTTGGTCGAAAACCATTAGTTACAAACTCAATTTTATATTCACCTTCATTCAAAGTTAAGAAATATATACCTTTTTCATTTGAGAAAGTTTCGGTCAAACGATTTTTCTTATCAGTTGCAATGATTTTAACTTTAGGAATTGTTGAGTTACTTAAATCATAAATAGTTCCTGTCAAGACACTCTTTTGAGCATTTGTTAATACAGTAAAACAAAATATAAAACACAAAGCCTGTAAAATTTTCATCACTCACCTCAAGTTAAATCGCACATTACCTGTAGAAATTTAATTTTCAATTTCTACAGGTAATGGACAGTTTGTCTCACTACTAATTTCTAATGTTAAATCCAATTTTACTATTTTACTATCGGTAACAATAAACTTTTCAATGACTGCGTTTATAAAACCTTCAGATGAAATCTTTAAGCTAAACTCTCCGACAGGTAAATACAATTCATAAAATCCGTAGGAATTAGTAAGAGTTTTAAAAGTCGTTTTCTCGTTTGAGAGAGCGGTAATTACTACTTGCGGAATTCCTCCGCCTGACGGATTTGTGATCTTACCGCTAATTCTTTTTAACTCACTAATTTCGGCGTTTTCGTCCGAATCTTTTCGCTTTAATTTTATTGAATACGCGGTATAACCCAATGGTAAATCAATTACTTTATCAAAGTTTTCAAAATTTTCGGCTTCAATTCTTAAGCCGACTTTATAATGCCCGCCGCACATTCCTTCTCTTCCGAAATACACTTGATTATCTTCTGACCAGGAAATATTTTTTCTATCACCATAAGAAACTCGTTTTCCCGGATAATGAAGTTGATCTTGCTCTTTGAAATCTTTATCGAAAGTTTTTATATCAGCATTTTTAATTATTTGACCGTTTGAGTCAGTCAAATAAATTGTCAAAAATGTATAACCGCAGGCTTGTGCTTTTGCAAAAGAAGCTAAAAATAAAATCAAAACTAAAACTTGTAAGATTCTCATAAATCACCTCAATTCAGCAGATTTATCATTTCAGATTATGATGCGCGACGGTTTGGATGTTTGGCGGTCGGGTTTATATTTTCCTGAAACGATGCTTTGCCGCTTCAATTACGACAAATGCCGATTTTAATTCCGTTTCTTCGTATAAATTCAAAACTCTTTCGAGTTCGGCGTGAACTAAATTGATATTTGACGGCAAAATCCGTAAATATAAAACACCCGAACGAATTTCTTTGACAAAAACCAAATTCCCGTAATCGCGGTCGCGTGTGACAAAAATACGATTCAGTTCAATCGCTTTGTTCAAATTTTCCTCATCTGTCGCCTGCGCCATTCCGAGTTCGGCAACGCGCACGACATCGTGATTCAAACCGATCAAAAATCGCGCCGTCAGCTCGTAAACATCCTGGTCGAGTAAAAGTTTCACGCCGCAATCCTAATATCTTCCGCCGCGATCAGCGCAATCGCATAATCTAAACAAGCCTTAATATCTTCGATTTCAATATCAGGGTAATAATCCTGCTTGATTTCGTTAAAACTCAAACCTTCGTTTATTAATTCGAGAACGCTTTGCACGGTTATCCGCGTTCCCGTAATACACGGTTTGCCGAAATGGATATTCGGATTTATAGAAATTCTCTGATTCATAAATTTTCACCTGATAAAGATTTTATCATTTCAGATGTGATGCGCGACGGTTTGGATGTTTGGCGGTCAATCAAACACCAGATGCTTCGTGCTTTTACCAAAATATCCGCGCCGCGCCTTATTTCCGTGAATCTTTCCCAGGTGATGCGCGTGGCTTTGCCGACCCAGGTCGTGGCGGTTACTTCTTCATCCGCAAAGGTTTGCTTTTTATAATCAATCTCGTGGCGCGTCAGCATCCACGTATATTTGGCGCGAATTTCTTCCGTCGTGACCGAAAACCAATGCGCGACCGCAACGTCTTGAATCCATTTGACATACGCGACATTATTGACGTGTCCTTGCGCGTCAATTTCGGCGGCGGAAACGCGGAAAGAATGAGAAAATTTCATTTCAGATTGAGCGTCAAAGCACCGACATCGGAATACATTTTCATAAAATCAAACGAATTCCACGATTCGATAATCTTTCCGTCCCTGATTTTGACAAGCACAATTCCCGAAAATTCGACCTGCCGGTTTGTCGGTTCAACGCCGATTCCTCTGCCTTCGTGTAAGGCGGAAACGTGGCAGACGGAAGATATTTTTTCGCCGTCTGAAACGGTTTCGCCGATGGTAACTCTGGTATGCGGAAACGCTTGACGAAAGTTCCGGTAAAATTGCTTGAATTCTTCCCGTCCGCGAATCGGTTCACCCGTTTCGGTCGGAAGTCCGTATCCGATACAATCTTCGGCTAACATCTCGTCAATCGCCTCTTCACGCCCTTTGTTCCAAACCTCTTCAAACCAGCGGTGCATCAGAGTTTCGTATTCTTCAGCCATTTGTGTTCTCCGTTTTTTAGATTTGATTTGCGATCAAGCTAACTGAAAAGTTTTGTTCAAACTCAAAACAATTGGTTTCAGTCATCGAAGATGACAAACATTATAGCCCGGTGAGAATCACCGGGGATTTGATATTAAGTGCTTTCCGACGCTGAAAGAACAATCAAGATTGAATGTTGCTCACTTTCAGCGAGCTGATTAATAATCCGATTTCGACCTATGGTTGCACCATAGGCTATAATGTTTGTCGCCTTTGGCGACTTTTTCGAGTTTTTAAACTGCTTCTAGGAAATTAATTTTTTTTCAATTTCAAAAGAGCGGCTTTCGGATTCTGATCGGTCAAATCAACATTATTCCAAATCTCGACAATTTTGCCGTTTTTGATCTTGAATTGACACAAACTCCTTAATTCCGCCCGCTCATCCGTCGGTAAATCGGCGGTTTCTTGAGTGGCACTTATAAAACAAAGCGCAACAACTTTATTATCTTCAACGGCGACATCAGAAATTCTGATCTCGAGACCGGAGAAATTTTCCCGCACCAGACGATAAAATTCCTTAAACTTTTCAATGCCGCGAATCGGTTCATCGCCCTTTACAAAATACGGATAAAAAGCGATTCCGTCTTTATCAAATAGCTCATCAATTACTTCTTCATTCCCCTTATTCCAAACCTCTTCAATCCACCGCCGGTATATCAATTCATTTTCCTCCACTATTTTCCTCCCGTATTTGTCCGAAATGTATTCCGTAGAGAACACAAACTTGGGAGAAACTCTTATTAGCGCGAAAATACCATAAAATCTTTTAATTTCCCCGAAAAGATTTTATGCCGAAGCCTTTGAACCGAGAACTTCCTGAATCGCTTTTCCGATGTCGGCGGGTGATTCGACGACGCGGATTCCGGCTTCCGTGAGAGCCTTCATTTTTTCGGCGGCAGTTCCTTTTCCGCCCGAAATGATCGCTCCGGCGTGTCCCATTCTGCGTCCGGGCGGTGCGGTTTGTCCGGCGATGAAGGCGACAATCGGTTTGGTTACGTTGTCTTTGGCGTATTCAGCCGCTTCTTCTTCCGCGCTTCCGCCGATCTCGCCGATCATTACAATTGCGTCGGTTTCATCATCTTCCTGAAAGAGTCTTAAAGCGTCCGTGTGATTCGTGCCAATAATCGGATCGCCGCCGATGCCGAGTGCCGCCGATTGTCCTAAACCTAAAGCCGTTAATTGTCCGACCGCTTCATACGTTAAAGTTCCCGAGCGGGAAACAACACCGATGCGACCTTCTTTATGAATATGTCCGGGCATAATTCCGATCTTGCATTTTCCCGGCGCGATGATTCCCGGACAATTCGGTCCGATCAGACGTGTTTCCGGTCGGTCTTTTAAGAATTCCCTCGCTTTGACCATATCGGCAACCGGAACGCCTTCGGTAATGCAGACGACGAGCGGCAAACCGGCGGCGGCGGCTTCCATAATCGCGTCCGCGGCAAACGGCGGCGGAACGTAAATAACCGAAGCATTTGCCTTTGTCGCTTCGACCGCTTCTCGAACGGTATTAAAAACCGGAACGCCTTCGTGCGTCGTGCCGCCTTTTCCGGGCGTAACTCCGCCGACCACATTTGTTCCGTATTCGATCATCTGCTGCGTGTGAAAAGTTCCTTCTTTTCCCGTAATTCCCTGCACAATCAGGCGCGTATCTTTATTTATTAAAATGCTCAAAACACTTGTCTCCTAATAAAATTTATCTGAATTTAAATAATACGAAAGTATAACATTATAAAAGTTTATTTTTGAAATTGAATAAAAAATAACTTTTTTCCGACTTGAGAAGTTCGCTTGCCTTAACCGAAATTTTTTTATTATTGAGAAATTTTATCTGAATCTTTTATTAATATTAAATCGTTTTCAAACCTGCTCCGGACGATAAGCAGTTTTTTGCCGTCGTGCGACCAGGTGAAATTTGTAATTTTGCCTGAGTCAAATTCGGTCAAAGAAGTTTCTTTTTTATCGTTAATAGAAAAACTTCGCAGAAAGTTAGGGGTTTGTTTTTCAATAAAATATAAAGATTTACTGTCAGGCGACCACTGAAACTTAGAAGGAAAAGCAAATTCTTCTTCCAATATTAAATTACCGGCTTTACCTTCATTAAGTTCAATTACATTTAACCATTCTTTAAAATCAGTCGTCGCTCTATCATATCGAAGCGAAAAATATGCCAGATATTTTCCATTAGGAGAAATCCTCGGATATAAATTTGAAGATGGGATGTCAAGAATCTTTTCCGTAGCTTCGCCGCCGTCAATCGAAGTTTTCATCAAACTCATTTTATTGCCTGACGGAGAATAAAGTTTTTTGCCGCCACGTGCAATTTTTAAATTGCCCAATTGAATATAAATAACTGTTTTGCCGTCAGGTGCAATTTGGATTCCGCTTTCTGTGTTTATTGGTGCAATTATTCCGCTTCCTTCGATTAGTTTTTCGGTCAACCGAATCGGATTACTTCCGTCAGCATTCATACGCCAAACATTATTAAAAAAACCATCTCGAGTTGAAATAAAAAGAATGTATTTTCCATCGGGCGTGGCAATCGGATTAATATTGTTTCTACTTTCCGAAGTCAGTTGCTTTTCATTACTTCCATCCTCATCTGCAATAAATATGTGTTTTTCATGATAAATTAGTTTTTCTTCTTCCGCTTTTCCATTATAGAAAGTTGGGACAATTGAATACACTTCTTTATCGGTTTTCTTGGAATAAAGAATCCTGCCGTCGGGTAG
>CAYUGW010000040.1:0-4421 GCA_964444245.1 uncultured Blastocatellaceae bacterium
AGGCGGAACTCAAAACTTTTACTGCATCGTAAAACACGCTGATGTTTTGTGCGGGCGCGGCTTCCAAAGCATTTTTAATTGCCGGGTGAAACGCCGTCCCAGAACTGCGAGAAAAATTGTCCGTTTGAACTGAACAGCGAGTAGAGTGTGCTGTTTGACGTTCGGAAAACCGAGATCTCGAGCTTGCCGTCGCCGTCCCAATCTCCGAAAACCGGACGGTCGCCCGCGCCGGTCTGCGAGTTAAACGGGATGCCGAATCTCGTTACCGTGTGGCTTGCGCTGCCGGTTTGCAGAATCCACCACGTTCCGGCTGTTTCGCACGTCGGGTTTGTATTGCACTCGCCGTAATTAACGGCGATGTCGGCGCGGTTGTCGCCCGTGTAATCGCCGAATAAAACTGTCGTCGTCGCAAAACTGTTGTTTCCCCACTGCACCGCCGAAATGATTGCGCCGCTCGCCGCGTCGCCCGCGTAATGCGTTAGATTGCCGCTCGGATCGGTTCGCGTCACGATTAGATCATCGCGCCCGTCGCCGTTGAAATCCGCCGCTCCCTCAAGACTTTCGCGGTCGCTCGCCAAACCGAAAGTGACGGCTTGAAACGCGCCGCCCGCGCTCGGCAGAATAAACCAGACGATTTGATTACCGACGCGGCGCGTGACGCAGAAATCCGTTCGCCCGTCACCGTCGAAATCGCCCGTTACGGGCTTGTCGCCGATTATTCCCCAGGGTTGCGAAATAAAAGTATTCGGATTGGTCGAAGGGAAAATGTAGAAATAGCTCTGCGGATTCGCCGTCGTACCTTCACGGTAAACGGCGATGTCCTGCTTCAAATCGCCGTCGAAATCGCCATAAAGCACCGTGTCGGTCGTCAGCCCGAACGTAACGCGGCGAATTTGCGCGGGCGAACCTCCTGTCGGGTTTCGTAAAATGTTCCAGACGATATTGTCGCCGGCAACGGTGCTGCTCAGAAAGTTACTTTTGCCCGTACCGAAATAATCTCTGTAAACCGCTTTCGGAGCGTTGACGCGCGTGATTCTGCCCGGCGCGAGTTCCGTGACGAAAATACTGCCGCTCGCCGCGTCGCGGGCGACGGAAGTCGGCGTGATTAAATTACCCGCGAGAATTCTCGGCGTTTCGGTGTGTGAGGTGAAAAGTTTCAAGCGTCCGGGAACTTGCGCGAGTTGATTCGCGCTGAACTCCAGTGCCAAATACGAATCGTTTGCGCCGCCCGCGCCGTTAAACGGCAAAACGTCAATTGCCGAAGTCAGATTCGGGATAAAACTCGTCTGGTTGCGCGTAGCGAGATTAACAGAACGGATTTCCGCCACGCCCGCCGCGAACGGAAAGCCGGTCAACATCGAAACGTATAAATTACCCCCGGCGAGCCGCACGCTGTCCGGCACAGGGTCAACAAACGGCGGTCCGGTTTGCGTCGGGTTCGGATAGTTCGGAAACGTAACAAAAGTTTCAAATGCTCCGTTGGCGATAAAGACGCGGTAGAGCAAATTAAAAGCCGCATCCACGACGTAGAGCAAACCGGCTGCCGCTTCGATGCCGTAGAGATTCGAGGCGCGCACGTTGTTCGGAGCGCCGGGGCGCGGTTCAGACCGGAAATCCGGCAAATTAACGACGAGCCGCACGGTCAGATCTTTTCCTTGGGCGTTCGTCAAAACAACTTGTCCGCCCGCCGCCAGAGTCGTCTGATTCGCGGCGGAAAGCGTGAACCCGCTCGAAAGAGTTTCGTAATCAGACGGCAGAACCAATGACAGAACCGAATCGAAAATCGGGGATGCCGGATTCGGATTCGGCATTTCCAGACCGCTGCCGCCCGCGCTCTGCACGGCATCGCCGACACCGATGCACAAATAAAGCGTCGTATCGAGCAGCTTCAAGCCCGACGGACCGGAAACCGCCGGAGAGCCGCCGAGGTTGTTAACGCCCGACGGCAGATTTTCAATTAAAGTCAGCCGCTCGCCCGTCGTGCGGCTGACGATAGAAATGCGCCCGGTGTTCGGCGCGGTCGTGCCGGCTTCGGCGACGAGCAGTGACGAAGAGCCGGCAGTAATAATTTTCGCCGGATTATTTAAGCCGGTCGTAAAAACCGAAGTCTGCGCCTGCGCGAAGATTGCGCCGAGCATAATCATCAGCCCGCAAATAAAAAATGCCCGAATAAGTTTGAGTTTGGTTTGCATAATTGTCTCCTTCAAAATTTTACTGCGCCGTAAAATTCAATTCCGTCAATTCTTCCGATACGCTGACGACTTGCGGCGCGAATTGATACTGCTTGTGCGACACCGAAACGATGTAAATTTGTCCGACTTCGACCTCCGTGAATCGGTAATAGCCGAACGCATTGGTTATCACCGTTCTGATTTGTCCCTTCCCGTCGGTCATGCTTACACGCGCCCGCATAACGCCGCGACCGTTTACCGAAACTCTGCCGCCGACCGAAACCGCTGCCGCTGTCGGCGCGGCGTTGACGATGGCGAAAGGCGAGAGCGAAGTCAGGTTATCGCTGCAAATTGTCGGATAGACGTTTGCCGCGTCGGTGCGATTAACCCAATTTCCGCCTTCGAGATGATAAATTCGATAGTTTCCGAAATTCATTGACGACAAAGCCGGAACATTAAAACAAACTTGCACATCGTCCGGCGCGCCTTGTTGATAAACGGCGGTTGTTGAAATTTCGTAAGCCAATCCGGTGTGCGTACCGCCCGCCGGAAGCGCGGGCAGAGTCGTCGGGTCGAGCGTGTATTGGCTCGACATTCCGGCGGCGGTTACGTTTTGAAAAGTGATTGTCGCGTCGCTGATTTGCGTTTGTGAGTTTAAGCCGGTCGTCGTCAGCCCGGATTTGATTTTGCCGCCGACTCCGGCATTGAAAATTGCCGTGATTTCCATATCCGACAAAGCGCGGTTGTAAAGCGTCGCTTCGTCCACTTCGCCCGTGAAGCGATAAAACGCAACCCCATTTTCCCAATCCGCGCCGACCGTCAAAGGAACATTCGCGGAATCATAGACGATTGCCGTTCCGACAACCACGCTTGCCGCCAAAACGCCGTTGACATAAAGCCGTTTGGTTGTGCCGTCATAGCTTGCCGCGAGATGATTCCAAACGGTGGCATCCGCCAAATTTGTCGGGGCGGAAAGCAAATTTGTTCCGTTCGTATGTTCGGTAAAAAATTGCGGATTGGCGGAATTTGGCAAATTGTTGCTGGAAAATGCTCCCAAAGCGTAGGAATTCTGCACGCAAGATGAACAGCCTTTGGCAATGGCAACGTGATAGTTTTGAAATGTCGGGTTGAATTTTACCCATGCTTCAAGCGTAAACTGCTGTGGTTTAAGCGTCGGATTGTCGGGAACATTCAGATACGGAATCGCGCCGACACCGGCTCGAAAATCAAAACCTTGCCCGACTCTGCCAAAAATAAAACCTGAATTTGTCAGTGTTCCGTGAAACCCGTTGCCCGACAAATCGCGCCCGTCGCCGTCGCCCGACCACCAGCCGATAATTCCCGACGGCGGCGCAGTCTGTGCGAAAACGGCAGACGAAATAAAGAAAAAACACAAAAGCAAGAAAATAATCTTTGGCATAAAACTCTCCCAAAATGTAGATTGCGTGTTTTATGTCTTTTGTTATAACCGCGAATGGATTTTGATTTAACTGCTTTGATGTGCAGGTCTTAAATTATTTTCTCGCGCAGGGCTTTGGCGACCGCCTCGGTTTTGGAATGAACTTGCAGTTTTTCGTAGATGTTTTTCAGGTGAAACGAAACCGTGTGAAAGGAAATACCCATCTCGCGGGCGGCGGTTTTTTTGTGATGACCTTCGATGAGGAGTTTTAAAAGCTCGGTTTCCTGCGGCGTGAGATGATAGTCGGAATATTCGGGCGGACGAAATTCGCGGAACAGACGGACGACGCGCGCGGCAACCGCCGGCGACATCGGCGAACCGCCCATCACGGCTTCCTGTAAGGCTTCGAGCAGACGCGCAGGCGGCGTGGTTTTTAATAAATAGCCGTTTGCCCCATTGCAGAGCGCGTTAAAAATCTGCTCGTCGTTGTCGTAAATCGTCAGGGCGATAATCGGAATTTCGGGTAATATTTTTCTGAATCTTTCGATGCCTTCGATGCCGCTCATTCCGGGCAAGCCGAGATCGGTCAAAATTACGTCGGGCTGTTCGCGTTCGATTCGCGCCAGCGCAGTTTCGACGCTTCCAAAAGCCGCCACACATTTGAAACCGCTCGTGCCGTTGATCAAAGCCGTCAAACCTTCGCGTATCTCGCGCAAATCTTCGATAATCACGACGCGCAAAATCGTTTGAGAAATCTGATTCGGGGAAGTTTGGTTTAATGTAATCACGTTAAATTCTAATTTAGCGAAACGGATTCAAAATGTCGCCTGCTCTTTTGTGCAGGATACGAA
>CAYUGW010000040.1:4521-14001 GCA_964444245.1 uncultured Blastocatellaceae bacterium
TTTTAAACAAAACTCTCTCTCGTTACGCGCAGTTCAAATTCGACATTCGTTCCATGATCGGCAGTAATGGTCAATTTTCCGCCGAGCGCATCTGCGCGGCGCGACATACTTCGCAAACCTTGCCCGTCTGTTTCAACATCGGGCGAAAAACCTTTGCCGTTATCTTTGATGTGCAGTTTCAAAACCGAATGTTCAAAACTGAATGCAATCCCGACTTTTGAACATTCGGAATGTTTTGCAATATTATTGATCGCTTCTTTGAAAATCAGCAAAACGTCGCGCCGCGTGCTGACGTTTAACTGCACATCCGAATCCGTCGGCGCGTTAAATTCCAGATCAATATCGCGCAGGGCGAAAACTTCTTCGGCGTGTTGGCGCATCCTTCTCGTCAAATCTAAAAGGCTGTCGTGTTCGGGACTGATCGCCCAAACGATGTCGTTCATCGAAGCAACCGATTCGCGGGCGATGTCGGCAATCGAATTTAAAAGCTGTCCGTTGCCGTTTTCCGCTTTTTGTTTAGCCACTTCGCTCACAAGCAAAATTCGTGTCAGATTCGCGCCGATGTCGTCGTGCAGATCGGTGGCGATGCGCGTTCTGACTCTTTCGAGTTCGAGCAGGCGTTTCAGACGATAACTGTAGATCAGATAAACCAGTCCGGCAATAAAAACCAAAACCAGAACTAAAAACCACCATCTTTGCCAGAGCGGTGAAGCGATGCGAAACGCAATAACGGCGGGCGTTTGACTGTAAATTCTGTTTGCAGTAACGGCGCGGACTTCAAATTTATACGCGCCCGGAGCGAGATTCGCAAAATTTATCGTTCGCTCACCGGTCGCCGTCCAATTCCCGTCGGCAAAGCGGTATTCGTAATTTAATTTCTCGCCGAGATTTGCGCCGAGTCCCAGAAAATCAATCGTGATTTGTTTTTGATCCGCATTTAATTCGATATTTTGAACAGCCGTATCGCCGAGAATCGAAACAGGTTGTGCCACGCCGGAAATGTGCAAACCGGTTATCAAAATATTCGGCGGTTTTCTGATTCTTTCAGGTTCGGGCGTAAACCGCGCGATGCCTTTGTCCGTTCCGAACCAGAGATTGTTTTGGCGGTCGCGGTAGGAAGTTTCGACAAAACTCGCCGGCAAACCGTCGGCGGTCGAAAAATTTTCGATCTGCCCGGTTTCGGGTATCAGGCGGTCAAGCCCGCGTGCCGTTCCGATATAAATTCTGCCGTAAGCGTCTTCCGTCACGGTAATCACGCCGATAGTCGAAAGCCCTTCGGCGGGTGTGTAGCGCGTAAAATTCAATTCATCCGCATTTACATCGTCCAGCCTTAAAAGCCCCATCAACGGGTTGGCTGCCCAGAGCCGATTTTTGGAGTCAACGAATAAACTGATCATCTCGCCGCTCAATGTTTCATCTCCGGCTTTCGTAAAAATCTTAAAATTTCTGCCGCTAAAACGAATCAGCGCGGCTTGTGCGTTACCGCCGTTCGTGCCGATCCAGATATTTCCCGTTTTGTCTTCGGCAAACGATACGACCGTCCAATCAGCGGAGAGACTTAATTCCTTTGTTAAATCGCGCCAGTTATCCGTATTTCTTTCCCGGAGCCATAATTCGTAGATTAGTTTTTCGCCTGCGGGTTTAATACCGCTGATCCAAAAATTACCTTGCGAGTCTTCGAAAAGACGAAAAATTTGAGAGTCTTGCAAGTTGGCGATTCTCTGCGGGATCATTTTCGCCAAATCTTTAAATTGTGCCGGACGAGAAGATTTATAAAGTCCGGCAGCGGTCGGAAACCACCAATCACCCGCTTTGTCCTGCAGGACCGTGTGCCGGTTTCCCCAACCGAAATATTTTATATCCGACGAAAAAGCAGGTTTGATATTCTCAAATTTTTCCCCGTCGAAACGGCTGACGGTGCGAACTATCCCGTCATTGTAACTTGCAAAAATCTCGCCCGAAGCGTTTTCAAAGATCGAATTAACCGAGGCGTTTTTTGTGCCATTCGGCTCGTCGTAAGCCGTAAAACCGTAACGCGCCAGTTTTTTTACGCCGCATCTCGTTCCGAACCACAGATTTTCATCCTTGTCACCGCTTATCGCCCAGATTTCCGTGTCGCATATATTGTTTACGCCTGTATAAGTTTTGCAAACCGAATTTTCGCCTGTCTGCCAGAGACATAAACCTCTTGCCGTTCCAACCCAGAATTTGCCGTCGGGTGCTTCATATAAATCGGTAATCCATATATTCGGCAAGCCATCCTTTTCCGTGTAGTTCCACTCGACGATATTCTGATTTTTTTGCGGTTCGGTTACAATGAGTGCCAACCCTAAAATGCCGCCGGGACGAAATCCGATCCAGATGCGCCCCTTTCGGTCTTCAAAAACCGTCGTAATATTTGCTTTGGGCAAACCTTCGGCGGCGGCAAAATGCTCGACCGCCCCGTCCGGCAAAATCCTGTATAAACCGCTCTCCGATCCGATCCACATCGCGCCGCGCCGGTCTTTAATGATCGATCTGATCGAAAGTCTGTCCAGATGCGGAGGCGGTTTTCCGAGATTGATAAGTTTAAACTCATTACTTTCAGTTATTTTATAAAGCCCGTCTTCCGTTCCGGCAAAAACCGTCCCGTTTTCATCTTCAAACAAAACATTTATAAATTTGGCTTTCGGATTTTCGGGTAGAAGCGGAATGAACAAACGGTTTTCAGACGCGGCTTGCGGATCGAGCTTTGCCAGACCGCCTTCGGTTGCAATCCAGATCGCGCCGGCTTGCGTTTCAAGAAAATCTCTGACCTGACGGACGGGCAGTCCGTTGGCAACCGTATAATTTGTAAAACCGTAACCGTCAAAGCGCGAAACGCCGTCATTCGTGCCAAACCACAAAAAACCACGCGAATCCTGTTTGATTTTGCTGACGTTATCGCGCAACAATCCCTCGGCAACCGTATAAGTTTTGATCGGCAATCTTTCGGCTTTCAAAATTGAGGTGCAACTCAAGGCAAAAAAAGCACAGCCAAGTATCGCAAAAAGTTTTCGTATTTGCTCCGCCTTAAAAATTGATTTTGCAATACACCACATCATAATTTTCGCTTTTGCGAAAAATTAAAAGCCTGCTAAGAAAGGAAACAAAATCACCGTTAGATAAATTCCTAAAATTTATGCGTGGAAACCGGAAAATTGAATTTACTTTGCCCAAATATAAAGTATTTGATTGGCGATGTAAATAAGTTTTTATACTGATGCTTTGCGATATACGATTGTATTGTCGAATGAAAATTAGGTATTCCCTGGATGATATTTGAAGAAAGAACTTCCGACGTGCGGAATAAGTAAAAAGTGAGAAGTCAAAAGTGATAAATCAGCTCGGAATATAAACTTTTCATCTCTTTTCACTTATTCCTTATTCCGAAAAAAGTGTTTTTCACGCCTTCTGACATTTCAAAGATCAGATGGGGAATACCTAATTCTGAGGTATTTCTAGTTTTTCGATAACTGTTTTCAATACAAATTTGAAATCTGAAATCTGAAATCTGAAATTTAATTTACGAAGTATTGATCACCGGATTTATCGAAGCTAGATAAATATTAAAAAACAGAAGCCGCTAAATCTATAATTGCGGCTTCTGTTTTTTTGGATTTTTTCGATAAATACTTATTTAACAAAAGCACTCGGAACCGGAATATCAGTCGCGGCGCCAAATGTTACCGCCGCAAATCCGCTCGTGCTTTGCTGTATATACCAGGTTCGGTTCGATGGTCGGAATATCGACATATCGGCTATTCCGTCCCCGTCATAATCGCCCGGTGCCGGAATATCTCCGCTTGTGCCGAACGGTACGGAATAAAAACTGGCATTTTCACTCCGCAAAATATACCAAGTTGAATTTGACGGGCGGAAAATGGCAACGTCGGCTTTTCCGTCTCCGGTATAATCGGCAGGAACTTTTTTATCGGTACTGATGCCGAAACTGAAAACGATAACTCCCGCCTGACTTCGATTGAGCCACCAAGTCCCGTCTGACGGTCGGAAAATGGCAAGATCGGCTTTATTATCGCCGTCATAATCTGCCGGAACCGGAACATCTCCGTTTGCTCCGAATTGAATGATGGTCACTCCGCCATCGCTTGATCGGATGATATACCAGGTCGAATTACTGGGACGATAAATTGCCGGATCGGCTTTGCCGTCGCCGTCATAATCCGCCGGAACGGGAATATCACCGTTTTGTCCGAACGGGAAGGAATAAAAACTGGCATCTTCACTTCGCAAAATATACCAGAACCCGTTTGAAGGACGGAAGAAGCCAATATCGGCGCGTCCGTCTCCGGTATAATCCGCCGGAACGGGAATATCGCCGGGTTGACCGAACTGGAAAGCCCGATTAGATCCGTCAGACGAGCGCAAATACCACCATTCGCCGACCGACGGACGAAATATTGAAATATCCGTTTTATTATCGCCGTCAAAATCGAACATTCTTCTCGGAATCGGAGTAGAATTTCCGCTTTGATTGACCGTAAATGTCTGTCCGGCAATCGTCATAGTTCCGGTGCGCGGTGATGTAGAAGTATTTGCCGCAACCGAAAAACCGACACTTCCGTTTCCGCTTCCGCTCGAGCCGGAAGTTATCGTAATCCAACCCGCATTACTTGTCGCCGTCCAGCCGCAACCGCCCGGTGCTGTTACAGTCGTCGAACCCGAACCGCCGGAAGAGAAGAAATTCTGACTTGACGGAGAGATCGAGTAAGTGCAAACCGGTTCATTAGATAAATTTATCGAATAAGTTCCGGTAGCTCCCGCGCTCGATGAAGTTGCCCAAATCGAATAAGTTCCGGTTGCGGGAAGCGTGAAATATCCGCTTCCCGCCGGAATGCGGGCGTTTGTTCCGCCGCCGCCATTATTATCTTCCGCTAAAAGCTGACTGGCGGAATTAACCAGATACAAATAGGTGTCAAACTGCGCCGAATTCATCGAAACCGCAATTCTCTGCCCGCTGTTTCCGCTGAAATTATAAACATCGACATAACGGGTCGTGCCTGTAAAAATACAATCGGAAGTAGTCAATGACCCGTTTATTGTTTGTCCGGGGGAAATAGTTGTTGCCGGACAACTGCTGTTTACCGATAAATTAAGTGTGTACGCGCCGCTTGCGCCCGTGGAGAAAGACGAGGCTCTGATCGTGTAAGTTCCGGTTGCGGGAAGCGTGAAAAATCCGCTCGTTGCCGGAATACGGGAATTTGTGCCGCCGCCGCCGTCATCATCCTGGGCAATTATTTGCCCGCTCGGATTCAGCAGGTATAAATAAGTATCAAAATCCGTCGAACTTTGCGAAATCGCTATTTGCTGTCCGGCTGTGCCGCTGAACGTATAAGCATCGTAATTTCTGCCCGTGGTCGAATCAAAACAATCGGAAGTCGAAAGCGTTCCCGTAATTGTCTGACCGTTGGCAATCGGCGTTGAACCGCAGCCCGTGCCGTCGCAATCGGTCAGACAAGCTGCCGCATTAAAACGATTAAGAATTAAACTCGACGGCTGCGGACCATAGCCTAAATTGAAATTAACTCCGACACTCTGATTATGACAATAGCTCATAATCGTTCCGCCGCCCGACGGAATTCCCGGATTGGCGCAAGGTCCTTCGGGCGTAAAACAGCCGTCAATTGCCGTATTATCCCCATTCCAGGCACAAGCGTGCGTATGCGGCGAACCGAGATTATGTCCCAATTCGTGCGTAAAGACATTAACCGTCCAGGAATAGGTCGGGACATTACTGAAAGTTGACCAAATACCGCTGTAACCGTAGGCAAAAGCCGAATTGCAGATCACGTCCAGATACGCTCTGCCGCCGATATTCTGCAAATCAACCAAATGCGCCAGATTTCCGTTAAAGCTGGTGCGCGTCGTTCTGAATGTCGTAAGTTGTGTCAGGCTGGTAGTTCCGATATACGGGCTGGGCGAATTCCAAACAAAAACATCGGAAAGCGTAACGGTAGCTCCGGTATTGGCAATCAGAGTTGCCGATTGATTAAAAAACCCCGTAACAAAACTGACCGTATTGGCAACCGATCCTTTATTTAAGAAAATATTATGATTGGCTTCGACAAATATGCGGATGCAGCGGGCGTTGTGTTCTGCCTGCACATGTGACTGCGGATCAGGCATAGTTGCGCCGTCCGGCGTTTCGACATCGCAAAAATTAGGCGGACGCATTTTCAGATTCCGGTCATCGTAAAGTACGTGCCGGTTGTCCGGATTGTTTCCGCTTAATCTTCCGAGAACCATACTTCCGGGATTTTCGTCGCTCGAGAAAATGCCCATCACTTCCGTTTTGAAAATACTGATGGAAGCCAGCGAATTTAAATCGCCTTTAATAATACCGCGATAATGAATGCCGTAGCTTTCTTCGAGATTTTCGTTTGTTTTCTTCGAGGTTTCGACTTTAAAACCGGACGCGAAGATATTGACCTTTGCCAGTTCGAGTTCGATTATGCCGCCTTTGCCGTCGGGAATCGGCAAAATCAGATATTCGGGGCTTTTTTTGAGCATATTTTTGACGGCGGAATTATCAAGATCAAACACAACGCCGTCGCTGAGTGCGCCGGCAAACTCGTCATCTTCGGAAATCTTTTGAGCGTTCGGCTGGAAAAGTTCGCGTTTCTCGAAGATTGCGCCGATGTTTTTGGAATTTTCAATCATTCGCGGCACTTTTTTTATTCCGCCGGTTGAATCTATGTGCGGAAATAATTCTTCAAAAAGTGATTTTTCCTGAGCTTTGACCAGTTCATTCTGAGAAAATCCCAAAAACAAAGCAACTAAACCGATGAGTAAAATAAAACGTGTCTTTTTCATAGCTGGTCTCCTTAATATTTTCCGGCTAAAGGATTTAGAAGAAAAGGAGTTCTGCAAACTCTCTTTCTTGTTTGAACAACGCTCCCCGATCGAACAACTCGCGGCTCAACCGATGAGTAAATTTTCCGCCTTGTTTTAAAACATAATGATGGTTTTGCGTAAAATGTTACACTCTTTTTTGAATTTTGTCGGATTTTTTTTCAGTTTTACGAAATCTTTTTTGACGGACAACAAACATATCCTAGTGAAATCCGGAGATTTTCACAAATATTTACAGTCTAATCTACATTCCTATTTGCCTTAACATTTTTGTAAAGTTATTATTCTCATTTCTATATATATCGGAGATTATATTTAAATGAGTAAAAAAGGTGTTGAAATTGCTCCCGCCGGCGGGAAACTCGGGATTCTGCTGGTCGGTTTGGGCGCGGTCAGTACGACTTTTGTCGCGGGCGTGGAAGCAATTCGTAAAGGAACGGCGAAACCGTTCGGTTCGACGACGCAGATGGGAACGATTCGTCTCGGCAAACGAACCGAGAATCGTTCGCCGTTGATTAAAGATTTTGTGCCGCTCGCGGCTTTAGAAGACGTTGTTTTCGGCGCGTGGGATATTTTTTCGGATTCGGCGTATGATGCCGCGCTTCACGCCGGAGTTTTGGAAAAAGGTCTGGTCGAAGATTTGCGCGAACAGCTCGATTCTCTAAAACCGATGCCGGCGGTTTTTTCGCATAATTACGTCAAACGTCTGAACGGCACGAATATCAAGGAAGGCAAGACGAAAATGGAACTTGCCGAGCAATTGATGGCGGATATTGCCCGTTTCAAGGAAGAAAAAGGATGCGAAAGACTGGTTATGGTCTGGGCGGCTTCGACGGAAATCTTTCTCGAACCTTCGGAAATTCACAATTCAATCGAAGCGTTTGAAAAAGCTCTGTATGACAACGACGAACTGATCGCGCCTTCGATGATTTACGCTTACGCTGCAATAAAATCGGGCGTTCCGTTTGCCAACGGCGCACCTAATCTGACGGTTGATATTCCGGCGTTGCTGGAACTTTCGGAAAAAGAAGGCGTTCCGATCTGCGGAAAAGATTTCAAAACCGGACAAACTCTGATGAAAACGATCATCGCGCCGGGCTTGAAGGCGCGAATGTTAGGTTTGGACGGTTGGTATTCGACCAATATTTTGGGAAACCGCGACGGCGAAGTTCTGGACGATCCCGAAAACTTCAAAACCAAGGAAGAATCGAAACTTTCCGTTTTGGAAACAATCTTGCAGCCGGATGTTCATCCCGATCTTTACGGACAATTCTCGCACGTCGTCCGCATCAATTATTACCCGCCGCGCGGCGACAACAAGGAAGGATGGGACGCGATCGATATTTTCGGTTGGCTCGGCTATAAAATGCAGATCAAAATTGATTTTATGTGCCGCGATTCGATCCTCGCCGCGCCGCTCTGTCTGGATTTGGCTCTGTTTATGGATTTAGCGCAGCGCGCCGGAATGAAAGGAATTCAGGAATGGCTTTCATTCTATTTCAAAGCCCCACAGGTCGCCGAAGGACTTTATCCCGAACACGATATTTTCATCCAGCTCAAAAAGCTCAAAAACACGCTCAGACATTTGATGGGCGAAGATTTGATCACTCATTTGGGAAATGAATATTACGAAGAATAAATTTGGCGCAGATTATTTAAAAAAGCAAATTCTTTCAGGAGTTTGCTTTTTTACTTTTTAAAGCTAATTTTTTTCTCTATTTTTTAATATTTTGCTAGAATGCAATTTATGAACAAAACATCCTTAATAATTGTCTTCATTTTTGTATTTATCTGTTTTTGTTTTCAAGCAAATTTCTCTCAAACAACTGACAAAATCTTAATTAAACCCTCTGACGCAGTTAATAAAGTAAATGTATTTGTTGGCGGAACGATTAATCGTGAATTTTACGGTTTGCCTGTATTTGTAACCGATGACGCAAAACTTACCGATACCGAAACTGAAGTAATTGATGGAGTAAAAATTACTATCAAAAGTTATGAATATGTAAAGGAACGAATCTATGATGAAATACAAACCTGTGATCCTGATGAGGATAATTTATCCTTAGCTTACAATGAGTTTGATTATGGAGTTGGCAGATATGTTACTTATTCAGTAAATGGTGTTATTTTCGCATATTATCTTAGTTTCCTTTACTTTGATCCCGATACTAAAGAGTTTCTTGGAATGATAGAAAATCAATTTTACATTAAAAATAAAGAAGATAGTTCTTTTAGGATAGATTGTGATAATGATGATATAAAATCCATTCCTTTATGGATTAAAGAAATTTCAAAAAAATAATAACTCAACTTTTTTGTCAGTTGGTTTTGCTTCCGCGCCTGCGATTAAACTGCTGTTTATAAGAAAATCTATTGAATAAGGTCAGGCAATTTCCAAAGCCATTTCTTCTTTGATTTTTGCTTCGGCTTCTTTTAAGGTTTGTCCCGGAAGATAAGCATTATCACAGTTCGGGCAGACTTCCGCTTCGATATCTTTTAACAAAAATTCTCTGCCAAACCGCTTGAGTGTTTAATCAATGACTTTTGTTTGCGTAATTCCATCGCAAAAATCGCAATGAAAATGTT
>CAYUGW010000041.1:0-2749 GCA_964444245.1 uncultured Blastocatellaceae bacterium
TTGTCGAAAGGCGGGACAAAAACCCGTTTCCGAAAAGTTCGATGATCCGAAATTTTTTGTAAATTGTTAATTCGGATTTTAAAAATCAATATGACCGCAAAGTTTTTCTAAATTTACGGCTAGGTTTTGCAATCAATTACATTATTTCTCAAATTCTTACGGCATTGTCTTGACATACAAGCACTTCGGGGTTAAATTTTAGTCTTATCCGGTCAAACGAGCGATTTCGGAAGTAGAGCGAAAAGTATATGTCTAAACTCACTTTTCTTACAAATATTTATTACAAAATACCGGCAGTTTTCTACTTCTTTCAAAGCCGCAAATGATTAATTATTATAATCGGTCATTTGCAGGGTTTATTGATTTATCTCTGCAAAAATCGGATAAAGGAACGACATTATTATAAAAAGCGATTTAAAAATAAGGAAATTAACACAAACTTAAATGATTAACGAGGTTATTAACGAAACTGAAGAGCCGCAAAAAAACGACGAATCAGTTACAGAGGAAACACAAACGGAGAATTCCGCCGAAGCACCGGCGGAGGAAATATCTGCTTTAATTGAAGAACCAAAGACTTCTGATGCGCGAGCCGCGACTGACGAACCGACGACTTCTGATGAGCCAACCGCAACTGACGAACCGACGACTTCTGACGCACCGGATGCCGAAGAACCGAAGGCTTCTGATGAGCCGACTGCTGAAGAATCAAAAACTTCTGTTGAGCCGACTGCTTCTGACGCACCGGAAACTTCGGTTGAAGTGACCGAAACCGAAGAAAAGGATTCCGAAGAAGAATCGCAAAGTATGGCGGAAATGGATTTCGGTGCGATTCTTGAAGAATTCGAGCAAGATCAGGAAGTTTATCACACGGGCAAACTGGTTGAAGGAACGGTTGTCGGTATTTCAGACCGCGGAGTTTTGATAGATTTCGGCTATAAATCCGAAGGCGTTGTTCCGAGCGATGAATTCACCTCGCCGGACGGCGAAATGAATGTCAAGGCAGGCGACACGGTTGAAGTCATCATCAAGAACATCTATTCCGGTGATGCACCGCCCGTGCTTTCATATCTCGAGGCTCTGCGCCGCAAATCGTGGGATGAAATCGAAAAAGCCTTTAATGATGAAGTGCCGATTACGGGGCGTGTCGTTTCAAAAACCAAAGGCGGTTTGAGAATTGACATTAACGGTGTCGAGGCTTTTCTGCCGGGTTCGCAGGTTGATTCGCGTCCGATTCGCAATCTCGATTCTTTCAGAGATAAGGAAATCGAAGCAAAGGTTATTAAATTCAGCCGCAAACGCAACAATATCGTTCTCTCGCGCAAAGTTTTGACCGATGAGGTCGTCAATAAACAAAAAGCCGAAACTCTGAGCAATATCGAACAAGGCTTTGTTGTCGAAGGCGTGGTTAAAAATCTGACCGAATACGGCGCGTTTGTTGATCTCGGCGGAATTGACGGTCTTCTTCACGTTACGGATATGTCCTGGGGCAGACTTCAGAATCCGAACGAAATGTTTAAGGTCAACGACCAGATTCAGGTCAAGGTTCTGAAACTCGACCGCGAGAAGGAAAAAGTTTCTCTCGGTTATAAACAGCTTCTTCCCGATCCGTGGTCAACGGTTGTCGAAGTTTATCCGGTTGATTCGACCGTTAAAGGACATATTTCGAGCGTGACCGATTACGGCGCGTTCGTCGAACTCGAACCCGGCGTTGAAGGTCTGGTTCATATTTCGGAAATGTCCTGGTCAAAACGCACCAAGAGTCCGAAAAAACTCGTCAGACCGGGCGATGAAGTCGAAGTTCAGGTTTTGGGAATCGATACCGAAGAACGCCGCATCAGCCTTGGAATGAAACAGCTTCAGGCAAATCCCTGGGACACGATTGCCGAGCGTTATCAAATCGGAACACGCGTTAAAGGTAAGGTTCGCAATCTGACCGATTTCGGCGCGTTTGTTGAAATCGAAGACGGCGTTGACGGTCTGGTACACGTTTCCGACATTTCGCATTCCAAGAAAATCAAGCATCCGAAAGATGTCTTGAAAAAAGATCAGGAAGTCGAAGCGGTTGTTACGAATATCGATACGCAGGGACATCGCCTTTCGCTTTCGATCAAAGAGCTTACGCCGAGCGCGTGGGATGCCTTTGTCGAATCGCATAAACCGGGCGATGTTATCAAAGGAAAGGTTTCGCGTTTTGCCGGATTCGGCGTTTTCGTCGAACTGGGCAACGAACTCGAAGGTTTATGCCATATTTCGGAACTTTCCGATGAAAGAGTCGAAAAACCGGAAGATGTCGTTTCAATCGGTCAGGAATTGGATTTCAAAATCTTGAGAATCGAACACGATGTTCAAAAAATCGGTCTTTCACACCGGGCAGTCGGCAAGGTAGATGAGCCGCAGGTTGACACCAAAAGCTATTCCACCGAAGCCAAAGGCGGTATGGCTTCGCTCGGCGAATTGATTAATTTGAAGCGCAGTAATCAGGAAGAATCGGAAGAAATTGCCGATGAACCGAAACTTTCCAAAAAGGAAAGACGCGCTCAAAGAGCCAAAGAACAAGCCGAAGCCGGAGAAGAAGTAGAACAAGAAGAGGTTTCCGCCGAAGTAGCGGAAACCCCGGAAATCGCTGAAGAAAGCTCGACGGAAACGGAAGCCGCAGAAACAACCGCAGAGGTTTCAACCGCCACAGAAACTCCCGCAACGGAAGAAACGGCTGAAACTACGGAAGCAACTTCACCGGAAGAAGAAG
>CAYUGW010000041.1:2849-13998 GCA_964444245.1 uncultured Blastocatellaceae bacterium
TGTTTCAGAAGTTGAAAAAGAAGAAGAAAAATCAGCATAATTTGAGTTTTATTTAATTTAATTTACGGTGCAGGAGACAAAAGACAGATGACAAAAGCAGATTTAGTAGAAAAAGTTGCCAAAGAAGCGGATATGACCAAAAAGGATGCCGAAAAACTGGTCGAAATCATTTTCGACAGCATCATCAGCACCTTGAATGAAGGGGAAAAAATCGAATTGCGCGGTTTCGGCAGTTTCCGCGTACGTGAACGCAACGCTCGCAAAGGGCGCAATCCGAAAACAGGAGAAGCCGTAAAAATTCCTGCCAAACGTGTCGCTTATTTCAAGCCCGGCAAAGACTTAAAGGATTTAATCAATAAATAAGGAACTGAAAAATCGTGGATGTTTTGTGGAGTCCGTGGCGTTACGACTACATCAAATCCGCTGAAAATTCATCAATCGCCGAAACGAGCGGTTGTGTTTTTTGCGACATTCTGAAAAGCCCGGCAAGCGATGAAGAAAAATTTATCCTTCATCGCGCCGGGTTTAATTTTGTAATTTTAAATATTTACCCGTATATCAGCGGTCATTTAATGGTCGTGCCGCTGGCGCATCTCGCCGATCTGGACAAAGCCTCAAAAGAAATCACCGACGAATTGATGGATCTGACCAAAAAATGCCAGAGCGTTCTGCGCGAAGTTTACGAACCGCACGGGATGAACGTCGGGATGAATTTCGGCAGAGCCGCCGGCGCGGGCGTGGCGGAACATTTTCACCTGCACATTTTGCCGCGCTGGGTCGGCGACGCGAATTTTATGACCGCCGTCAGCGAAACTCGTACGATTCCCGAATCTCTGCGGACAACTTACGATAAATTAAAAGATAAATTCTAGAATCTAACTCAAAAATAAAATATTTGGTTAAGCGAGCGATCTTTGACCGCGATTCCCTTATAAATTAACGGTGAAACGCGGTCAAAGACCGCTTGCTAAACTGAGGAGTTTAAGATTTTTGAAACAAATTCTAGCTACACCGAAAACCGAATTTTGTCATCTTCTCTTAAAATGTGTTAAACTATGTTTGTCATTTTGAAATTCTGGCTTGCAGAAACTTCAAAATTCCACTCAAAAACATTCAAAAAACAAACAAATCGCCTGATTTATCAGGACAAAAATCTATCATTTCAAAAACATTCTAAGGAGATAAACAAATGAAAAACTTAATAATCGTCATGCTATTTATCTGTGCTTCGGCTTTAACCGCTTTCGGACAGGATTTTACAGTCTCGGTCGCCGTCCAAGCCGACAGCGAAGAAATCGGGCAGAAGGTTGAAAATTATCTGAACGCCGAGCTTCGCACGATTGACGGCGTAAAGCTCGGCGATGAAGGCAATTGGAACATCAGAGTTATGGTCACGGAAAACAAAACGGAAGGCGACACGCCGGGTTACACGCTTTCCGCTGTCGTTACATCCGAATCGAACTGCGCCGTTTTAAATAGCAAATCGCAAATGATTTCTTCGGAAGAATGCGACAAATTTGAAAATTTCGGAGTTTTCACCGGAACTGCTGACGACCTTAAAGAAATGTGCGACGAACTGATCGCCGATTTTAACGAAGGAAATCTCGAACCTCTGCGTTAAACAAGCACATCGCGCGCATCGGAAATATTTATCTTGTCAAATTCAAAGTTGAACTCTACATTTAAACGCTTCAAACGCGAATGCCGGTTGTTTGAAATTACCGTTTTTCGTTCACGCCGCGTTTATTGTTGATGAATCTGACAACAGAAGCTAATGCGTTGTGCGGAAAGTATTTAGCTGTCAAAACAAAGAATTTGTTTGATGCGCCCGGAATGATGATATGTTTTCCGCGCATCATTTCTTTGAACGAAATTTCGGCAACCTTTGCGGCGGTCATTCCCGAATCTTTTTTATCGGCGATTCCGGCGCGTGTGCGAAATTCGGTTTGCGTGATTCCCGGACAAACGATTGAAACCTGAATTTTTGCATTCTTCAATTCATTTTGCAAAGCGGTTGAAAAATTTAAGATAAAGGCTTTCGATGCGCTGTACACCGCTTGCATCGGAACGGGCGCGAAGGAATAAACCGAGGCGATATTGAGAATTTTTCCCGATTTCGCTTCAAGCATTTTCGGCAAAACAGCTTTGGTCAGTTTGAGCATCGCGGCAAGCTGAACGTCGAGCATTTTCAGTTCGTCATCAATCGAAGTTTCGGCAAAATCGCCTTTTACGCCGAATCCCGCATTATTAACCAAAACATCGAATCTCCGCTCCGCAATTGCTGCGATCAGCTTGTCCGTAGAAAAATCGTCAGCTAAATCGGCTGGAAAAATTTCAGCTTTGACATCGAAATTTTTCTTACAATCTTCCGCAACTTTTGATAAAGCGTCTTTATTTCGCGAGGTCAAAAAAAGATCAAACCCGTTTTTGGCAAACTCGAACGCCAGAGCATTGCCGATTCCCGAAGACGCGCCCGTAATGATCGCCCGTTTTTCTATTGAAGACATTTTTAATTTACTGTTTTATGCGATTCGGCAAAAAATTCGTTTTCCATTTCTTTGATCGTCAGACCGATTTCTTTAACAACTTCGAGGCTGGCGCGTTTTTTGGAAATTTCGTCCGAAACAGTCGGCGTAATCAATTTCATTTTCATAAAAAAGCGCGAATTTTTCGGCGGATAATTTGAAAAAGTTTCCTGCCGGTCGCCGCGCAGATAAATACACAAAACCTGCGCGTTTTCGAGCGAAGTAATGATTTTTCCTACTCCGAAACGCAATCTTTCGTTATCGAAAATGCCCGTCCGGCTGCGCTGACCTTCCGGAAAAATCAGCACGACATTTCCGCGTTCGAGCAAATAACGGCATAAATTCAAAACCGCGTTCTTATGCGCCGGAGTTCCTTTGCGGTCGAGAAAAATACATTTCGTCAGATAAAGCGTCAGATGATAGTGCATTTTTTTCTTGAAAAAATCGCCCGCCGGAAGATTCCACGTAAAGGCTTTATAGTTGAAAAGATAAAACCAATTCGATGCTAAAGCCCAGATTATCAACGCCGAATCAATGAACGTCAGATGATTTGCACAAATTATCAGAGTCTTTTCAGTACGTTGTTTTTCTTCCCAAATCTCTCGAAATTGTCGGCGGATTTCCTTCAAATTTTCGATTTTATAACCTCGAAAATATTTCATCAGCAAAATCAAAATTCCGCCGAACGGAAGCAAAAGAGCGCGGCAGATATTTGCCTGCAAACGAACCTTTTCGATTTGCCAAATCGGCGGGTCTTTGACACCTTTTGCTCCGCTTGCGCCTTGAATAACACGAATCAGACGCTCGGCACGACGGATATTTCCATAAAGCGTCCTTCTTCCTAAACGTATGCTTCTATTGATATTAATCATTATAGATTCTGATTTCCCGCGCCAAAAATATTGTGCGGATCAAGACTGTTTTTTATTTCCTGTTTCCACTTCAAAGCCGTTTCGCTCATTATATCCGGCAAAAAGGCTTGGCGGATTTTGCCGATTCCGTGATGATGCGAAAGCGAACCGCCGCTTTTTAGAATTTCTTCGCGGGCGATGTTTTCGAGTTCGACATAAACTTCCGACGGATTCGGAATTCCTTTGTAATAAAAGCCGAAATAAAAATAAATCGCCACGCCCGTTCGATAAACCTGCGTAATTCGGGAAATGACAACCGGATTTCCCGGAAGCCCTCGTTTTTTATATTCTTCGGTTAAAACGCGCTTGACGTTTTCGCAGATTTTCAACGCGTCCGACCACGCGCACGAAGTTTCAAAAGATTCGGCGATAATGTAGTGATTGATCAGAAAATCACGAATATACGCGATGCTGTAAGTCAATTGATAACCGCGCCGCCCGTTTTCGCCGCCGGCTTTCATTCCTTTGTGTTTTTCGGCGATGCGATAAACTTCGCGCTCCTGATGTTCGACTTCGCCGCGCGTTCCTTCAAAAACCAGCGTGCAGGCGACCATTTTTTCAGGCTCGAAACCTTTTATTTTTGTCACGAAAAACTTTTCGATGTTGCTTTTGATAACTTTGAAACCGCTCGAAGCGGGTTTAAGAGCCATTCCGAATTGAAACTGCAAATTATCAACCAGACGCATCGAAGCCGGCGGCGTGAACGTCAGCGTAACTTCCTTCATAAACTCAAAACCGTCTTCATAACTCGGAAACAAAACCGAACCGTAAACCTGCGCTTCGGGAAGCGGAAAAAGTTTGACTATTGCCGACGTGATAATTCCCAGAGAACCTTCCGAACCGAATATCAAACGGCGCGAATCCATTCCGACCGATTCACGCGGAACGGGCGTTTTGCGTTCCAATTTTCCGTCAGACGCGGCAACCGTTATGTCCAAAACAATGTCTTCGATGTTGCCGTATTTGTTCTTTTTCATTCCGCTGGCGTTGGTCGCAATCCAGCCGCCGAGCGTCGAAAATTCCACGCTGTCGGGTTCGTGTCCCATCGTAAAGCCGTATTTTTCAAGACTTTGCATAATGTGCCGCCCGACCGCTCCGGCTTCGATGCACGCCATCATATTCTCCGCGTCAATCCACAAAACACGATTCATCCGGCGCATATCAACCGACACGATCACGCGCGTTTCGCTTTCTTTGCAGCGCAGAGCGTCCGTTACGTTCGTGCCGCCGCCGAAAGGAATCAGCGAAACATTATAAAGTTTGGCGGTTTTGATAAGTTCGGCAACCTGCTGTTCGTTTTCGGGAAAAACGACAAGATCGGGAATGCGTTTGATGCCGAAATGCTTGATGGCGAAAACTTCTTCCTGCGTGTGTCCGTGTCCGTGCCGCAGACGAATTTCGCCGTCGTCGCTGATCTGGTTTTCGTTTAAGAATTTACTAATTGCCGTTCTAAATTCGTGAGATTCCTGCGCTTCGGGAATATGAACGGGGTATGCCGACCGATTAACGTCTTTCGGATCAATTTCAACGCCCAAAACGCCGCTGATCCACGGAAGAAGTTTCGGCAATTCCTGCCCGCTCAGTTCATAACGATTTCCTTCAATGGCGACGTTTCCGCGTTTGTTGATCGCAAATTTCGTGTCGGCAAATCCCCAGTTTTCAACACTTTCCGTTTCGTCCGCCGTGATTTGTAACGGTTCGGGATAAATCAAATTCATAGTATCTTTTATTCCATTAACAGATTTTCTATGATTGATTATGCAAAATTGAAAAAAGAAATGCTTGAACGATTCTGCTACCGAGTCGTTGGTCGTTAGTCGTTAGTTGTTTGTCGTTAGTTGTTTGTCGTTAGTTGTTTGTCGTTTATCGTTTCTCGTTTGAAGACTAACGAATTACGAACAACGACCAACGACCAACGAATTACGACCAACGACGAACAACGAATATTATTCCGGAAAAACGATTAGCGAGCTGTGTTTGAGAAGCGCGGACGGCGCGATGCCGAGCATTTGGCGGAAGGTTCGGGTAAGATGTGCGGAATCGGAAAAACCGGCTTCGTGCGCCGTTTCGGTTAAAGAAGTGCCGGTTGCAAGCAGATGAATCGCCTCGCGCAAGCGCAGCCAGAGTTGATAACGGCGCACCGAAACGCCGACTTGTTCGGTAAAAAGATGCGAAAAACGGCTTTCCGAAAGCGCGACATTGGCGGCAATTTCGCCGACCGAAAAATGATTTTCCGATTCCGCCCGCAGCCGTTCGATGCTTTGCGTAATGCGTTTGTCAATCCCGGCGGAAAGCAGTTCTTCGCCGTTTCTGATCTTCTCGAACATCTTGCGGCAAATCTTTTCGCTTTCGACGCTTTCGACCGACATTGCATCAAATTCATCAAAAATCGGCAGAAAATTCTGCACAATGCCGACCGGAATTCGTGAAAGACTTTTCCGCGCTAAAATCGGAATCAAAGGCTGTGCCGCTTTCGCTTCGGGAACTAAAACGATCAAAGCGAGTTTATTATTCTGCCCGTCAATCGCGTGAAACTGCCCGGGCGCGATAATCGCCGATTTAAAATTTTGCCACGCACCGTTTTCTTCCGTCCGCAAGCGAAATTCGCAGTCAAGCGCAATCAAAATCTTGATCGCCGGCGAAGCGTGAAAACTCGTCTGCGCCGCCAAACCGAGAAAAAGTGCCTGCTCCTGCCACAAAAATACTTTCCCGCGCCAATTCGGGTCTTGATTGTTTTCAGTTGTCGGAAGTTGGTAATTCAATAGTTAATCGCCCAAATATTTATCGGGAATCAAATAATTTTGCACATAATCCGCGACCGATTCTTGCAATGACAGCATTTCTTTATCAAATCCCGTTTCACGAATCCGCACAATATCGGCTTGCGTGTGATATTGATAACGGTCTTTGAGATGTTCGGGCATTTCGACGTATTCGATGTTTGGCTGCAGATCGAGTGCGCCGAAAATCGCTTTTCCAAGAGCGTTCCAGGTGTTCATTTTTCCCGAACCGATGTTAAACAAACCGCTTGCCGAATTTTCGACGAAATGCAGAGACATTTCAACCGCGTCTTTGACATAAACGAAATCGCGTCCGAATTCGCCGTCTCGATAATCGGGATTCGCGCTTTTGAAAAGCTGTAACTTGCCTGTTTCCCGGATTTGCGAAAACGCTTTATTGACCAAGGAGCGCATATCGTCTTTGTGATTTTCGTTCGGTCCGAAGACATTGAAATATTTCAGCCCGACAATTTTTTCAAATAATCCGTTTCGATGAGCGTAAAGGTCGAAAAGATGTTTCGAGTAGCCGTAAACATTGAGCGGGCGCAACTTGTGAAGATTATCCGTACCGTCTTCCATTCCGTGTTCGCCGTCGCCGTAGGTTGCCGCGGATGAAGCGTAGATAAATCTTTTATTATTGGAAACAGACCAATTTGCCAGAGTTTTAGTAAATTCGTAATTGTTCCGCATCATAAAATTCGCGTCGCGTTCCGTCGTCGAGGAACACGCGCCGAGATGCAGCACGGTTTCGGTTTTATCGAACTGCGCGAGATTTTCCAAAAACACATCCGCGTCCAGATAATCGGCAAACTTAAGCGGCGCGAGATTTTTCCATTTGTCGGAATTATCGAGCCGGTCAACCACCAGAATATCGGTTTCGCCAAGCTCATTGAGCCGCCAACAAAGTGCGCTTCCGATAAATCCCGCGCCGCCCGTAACGATAATCTTATGTCCGAGATTCATTTATTTCTTAAATTTATTTTCCCAATCTTTCCAGGTTTCTGTTTTGCCGTGAAGCCAATCATAGTAATATTCAAGAATTACGCTAGACATATCATCGGGATGATTTATTTTTTTATCTGTAAAATATTTCTGTAACCGCGAACCGCCCCAAAGTCCCCAATTATTTCTTATCCACATTCCTAATCCCATATGGTATTCACCGATCAGTTCTTCTTTTTTAGTAGCTAGAAGTTCTTTGCGTGAAATTTCGGGTAAGAGTTTGTCCAATTCGGTAAAACATTCGCTCAAATCTTTCGGAATGTAAATATCGTTAATTTTTTCGGCAACCAAACGCTTTTTAAGGTCTTCGCGCTGTTTTATGATTTCCTGTTGTTTTTCCCGGCGCGCGATTTTTTCATCCTTGTTTCTAAAATAAAAATATTCTGTGAAATACCATTTCGGGAAAACACTCGGAACATTCTTGACAAGAAATTTGTTTGAGTTAAAAAATTCTAAAACTTTCTCTTTCGGCAAATCTTCATCAATTTCTATGTTTTCCAATTCAAAAGTTCCATTTTGTGAAACAAATCCTTCTATTTTAAAGCGGTAAATTTTGTAATCATCCAAATCTTTTCCGTAATTTGAAGCCGTTTTCATATCTAAAAGCGCTGCCAAACTTTCGTGCGAACTTTTTCCGTTTAGTAAATTCGGAAATTCAGGATAAATACCAGCATCAAATCTTTGCAACTCGAGCTTATTTAATCTCCCTTTATCTTTTATTTGAGAAAAAACTTCTTCAAATGAATCTGCGCCGAGATAACTGCCTTCTTTTAAATCGAATTTATGAACTTTCTTTTTTGAATCAATCAAATAGACAATGTTATCAAAATTAAAAAGCGGAAAATCAAATAAAAATTTTTCTTTTTCACCAACACCTTCTTTGAAAACTTTGTTGAATTTACCTGCTTTCCAACCACTCTTTTCATCATCTAAAACATCTTCAGAGTTGGAATAAATCAATTCACACCGTTCTTTTCTATAATCACAGCCTGTTATTTCCGGCTCAGTAAAACTTTTGGTCAATTCGCCGTTTTTATAAATTGAAATACTTTTCAAACCATCCGTATCTTCCTTTGCTCCCCAGGAAATGACATAAAAAATAACTTCACCGTTATTACTTAAAGTCAGATAATTTTCATTAGAGAAATCGAAACCACGCTCCAAAACATACAAAGGTGTTTCATTCCCTTTACGATAAACAGAGGTTTTTCCTCTCAAACTGGGAGACTCATTATCAAATGGAATAGACTTCAGATAAAACTCTTCATTTTGAGAATAAATTGTTGAAATCGCAACCGCAGAACTAAATGATTGTCCCGAAGCAAATGTATTAAAAACAACGATAAATAGTGTAAGGTAAAGAAGTTTCATAGTTTATAAAGAAAGGAATAACAAATTGAGAATGAAAAATAATTATCAATTCTCAATTTTAAATTAAAAAGTTTACCACTCCAAAATATAAGCAAACATCAGGGGCGCGACAATCGAAGCGTCCGATTCGATGACAAATTTCGGCGTATCAACGGCGAGCTTGCCCCAGGTGATTTTTTCGTTGGGAACTGCGCCCGAATAAGAACCGTAACTGGTTGTCGAATCGGAGATTTGACAAAAATATCCCCAAACCGGAACATTTTCGCGATGTAAATCCTGATGAAGCATCGGCACGACGCAAATCGGAAAATCTCCGGCGATTCCGCCGCCGATCTGGTAAAACCCGACGGTTGAATCTTCTGTCGAATTTTCCGTGTACCAATCAGCCAAAAACATCATATATTCGATGCCTGTTTTGACAGTATGAACATTTTTCACGTCCCCGGTAATAACGTGTCCGGCATACAGATTCCCAATCGTCGAATCTTCCCAACCCGGAACGATGACCGGCAGATTTTTCTCCATCGCCGCATACATCCACGAATCTTTAGTTTCAATTTGGTAGAATTCTTCCAAAACTCCCGACTTCAAAACCTGATACATAAATTCGTGCGGAAAATAGCGTTCTCCGGCAGCCTCGGCTTTTGTCCAAACCTCAACCAGAACTTTTTCAAGCCGGCGCATCGCTTCCATTTCGGGAATACAGGTATCGGTCACGCGGTTCAGATGCCGGTCGAGCAAATCCTGCTCATCCTGCGGAGTCAGATCACGATAATTCGGAACTCTTTCGTAAAAATCGTGCGCGACCAGATTGAATAAATCTTCTTCGAGATTCGCGCCCGTGCAGGTAATGATTTGCACTTTATCCTGACGAATCATTTCCGCCAGTGAAAGTCCGATCTCGGCGGTTGACATCGCTCCGGCGAGCGTGATCATCATTTTTCCGCCGTTTTCAATATGTTTTTTGTAGGCTTCCGCCGCATCAACTAAAACTGCTGCATTAAAATGACGATAATGGTGTTTGATAAATTGGCTGATATTTTGATTATTCATATCGATACTATTTGGTAAACTTTATAAAAATAAAAAAGCCGCCGTAAACGCTTACGGAAAAAATTTTCCGCCATCGGACGTTTCTGGTGGCTATCTTAAAAATTTACATCAAAAAAAGGCTCGTTTCAAACAAACTAAAACGCTTCGTTAAAAGAAACCTCGCCGCCGACACCCATTTGATAGGCGGAAACGCGGCGTTCAAAGAAGTTGGCAAGTTCCTGCACGTCCTGCAAATCCATAAACGAAAACGGATTTTTCGCATTGTAAGTCTTCGGCAAACCGAGCATTGTCAGACGTTGATCGGCGACGAATTCGAGATACTCGCGCATATCGGAAACCGAAAGTCCGGCGACTCCGCCGCTTAAAATATCTTCGGCAAACTGCATCTCGCAATTGACGGCTTCATCCAACATCTCGGCGATCTGCGCTTTCAAAGAATCGTCAAAAAGTTCCGGTTCTTCTTCGCGCACCGTTTCGACAACCTCGAAAGCAAACTGCATATGGCTGCTTTCATCCCGAAACACCCAGTTCGTTCCGGCGGCTAGTCCGTGAAGTAACCCCTTTGAACGCAGGAAATAAACATACGCGAAAGCCGCAAAGAAAAATAAACCTTCGATGCACGCCGCAAAGCAGATGAGATTTAACAAAAATTGCTTACGGTCTTCTTTTGTTTCGAGTTTGTCCAGATTTTGAATCGAATCAATCCATTTCTGACAAAACTTCGCTTTTGCCCTAATCGAAGGAATATTTTCAACCGCCGAAAAAGCGGCTTCGCGTTCCTTGATGTCGGGAATATATGTATCGAGCAGAGTCAGATAAAACTGTACGTGCAGAGCTTCTTCATATAACTGGCGCGACAGATACATTCGCGCTTCGGGCGCGTTGATGTGTTTGTAAAGATTGAGAACGAGATTGTTGGAAACAATCGAATCGCCGGTGGCAAAAAACGCGACCAGCCGATTGATCAGATGGCGTTCGGCATCGGTCATCTTCGTCCGCAAATCATTGAAATCGGTTGAAAAATCAACCTCTTCGACCGTCCAGGTATTTTTGATGGCGTTTTTATACATTTCATAAAACGCCGGATATTTCATCGGTCGCAAAGTTAAATTAAATCCTGCATCGAGTATCATTTTTTTTGTTTTTCTCCTGAACTTCTACTGGCACGCGTCACACGCTTCCGGGTTTTCAAGCGAGCAAATTAACGCTTCTTCGTTGGTGTAAACTTTCTTAACTTCCGTCGTAGCTTCACTTGCCGTCACCTGCGCGATGCGTGTGGCGGGACGCGAACGCAGATAATAGGTCGTTTTCAAACCTTTCTGCCACGCATACATATACATCGAGGAAAGCTTGCCGATATTCGGGCTTTCCATAAAAAGATTGAGTGATTGGCTCTGGTCAATAAACGCGCCGCGATCCGCCGCCATATCGATCAAGGATTTCATCGGCAGTTCCCAGGAAGTGCGGTAAATCGCTTTTAATTCGTCGGGAAATTCCTCGATATTTT
>CAYUGW010000042.1:0-13755 GCA_964444245.1 uncultured Blastocatellaceae bacterium
CTTGAATGTCTGATTTTTGTTTCTCCTGCATTAGAAAAAGTTTTATCAGAATTTGGATCTGAAGAAAAAATGCGAAATTTTGGCAAAGACATCAGAGAATTGATTTTTGAAATAGGTACTTCAATCGGGTGTTTGCGATGGATTTCATTATCAGATGAATTAAATTTAACTTTTGAAGATATAGATTTCGGCAAATTTGTCAAGAAAGATAATTTAACTTTTGACCTAAACAATTTTATTACAACAGTTAAAAATAAATCTCAACGACCCGATTTAGATAATTTACAACTTGCCAGCCAAATTAAAGAATTAGTTTCATCAGATTATGATAAAAGACAGATTTCTTGCGGAAAAGACTTAGTTGAAGTTCTCACAATAGCATTGCAAAAGGTTTTAGGAACGAAAAGTAAAGAAAATCCAATAGATTCAGAAAGAATTAATCAAGGATTACGTTTGGCTTATGAATTTGAGTTTTTTACCGCCACAGAATTGTATAATAATGTTAAAGAATGGGAAAATAGAAACGAGCCGTTCAAAGTTTTCAGGTAGTATTTTATGTTAACCAAAGAATTAGAAGAAACATTAAGTTTAGCAGTTGATGAAGCCTTTAAACGCAGGCACGAATTTGTAACGCTCGAGCATTTGCTTTACGCCTTGCTCGACGATAAAACGGCGCGGGATATTTTGTATAACTGCGGCGCGGATCTGGCGCAGATCGGAAACTTGCTGGAGAATTATTTCGACGAAGTGATGGAAAAACTGCCCGACGGCGCAACGCAGATGCCGGAGCTGACTTCGACCTTTCAGAGCATTATTCAATACGCGATGCTTCAAGCCGAAGGCAGCGGTCAGCAGCGAGTTGACGGCGGAAATATTCTTGCCGCGCTTTTTCAAGCCGAGCAATCTTACGCCGTTTACGCGCTCGCCCAGCAGAACGTCAAACGGCTCGACGTTTTGAATTATATCGCGCACGGGATTTCCAAAATTGATGACGGCGATCCGCTTCTTGAAGGTTTTGACGAAGAAGACTTTGCCGAAGAACGCGCGGCGCGAAAACCGAAACCGCTCGAATCTTTTACCGATGAACTCGTCAAACGCGCGTCGGAAGGCGGAATTGATCCGATCATCGGGCGCGAAGCGGAAATCGAACGTACGATTCAGGTTCTGTGCCGCCGCAAGAAAAACAATCCGCTTTACGTCGGCGAACCCGGAGTCGGGAAAACCGCGCTTGCCGAAGGACTTGCCTTAAAAATCAGCGAGGGAAACGTGCCGGACGTTTTGAAAGATGCGAAAGTTTTCGCGCTCGATATGGGCGCGGTTTTAGCCGGCACGCGTTATCGCGGCGATTTCGAACAGCGGTTTAAGTCAATTATTCAAGATCTGAAAAAACATCCGAATTCGATTCTTTTTATTGACGAAATTCATACGATCGTCGGTGCCGGTTCGGTTTCGGGCGGCGCGATGGATGCGTCGAATATCCTGAAACCCGCGCTCGCCGCCGGCGAATTGCGCTGTATCGGTTCGACGACTTTTGCAGAATATAAAGCCGCGTTTGAACGAGATCGTGCGCTTGCCAGACGTTTTCAAAAAATCGAGATCGGCGAACCGACGATTGACGAAACTTACGAAATTTTAAAGGGTTTGAAGCGGTTTTACGAAGAACATCATAAGGTCAGATACACGGACGAATCTCTGAAGGTCGCATCCGAACTTGCCGGAAAATATATCAATGACCGTTTTTTGCCCGACAAGGCGATTGACGTAATTGACGAAGTCGGCGCGAGCGTTAAATTATTGCGCGAAGAAGATCGTCCGAGCCAGATTTCCGTGCAGATGGTCGAAAATACGATTGCGCGGATGGCAAAAATTCCGCCGAAAACAGTGGTCGCCGATGAAAAAGAGCAACTCAAAACCCTGCGCGAAGATTTGCAGAAGGTAATTTTCGGGCAGGACGAAGCGATCAACAAAATCGTTGACGCGATTCAAATTTCGCGTGCGGGCTTGGGACACGAAACAAAACCCGTCGGTTCGTTTCTTTTCTCGGGTCCGACCGGAGTCGGGAAAACCGAGCTTTCCAAACAGCTGGCGGAAAGTCTGGGCATCGAATTTATGCGCTACGATATGAGCGAATACGCCGAAGCGCACACCGTTTCACGCCTGATCGGTGCGCCGCCCGGATATGTCGGCTACGATCAGGGCGGACTTCTGACCGAAGCGATTATGCGTACGCCGCACGCCGTTTTGGTTTTGGACGAGATCGAAAAAGCGCATCCGAATCTTTTTAATCTTTTATTGCAGGTGATGGATTCGGCGACCTTGACCGACAACAACGGTAAAAAGGCGGATTTTCGCAATGTGATTTTGATTATGACGACCAACGCCGGAGCCAGAGAACTCTCGTCCGGCGGAGTCGGTTTCCGCAATCAATCCGACACCAAAGGAAATGCCAAAGGCGTGATCGAACGCACATTTACGCCCGAATTTCGCAATCGCCTCGATG
This sequence comes from uncultured Blastocatellaceae bacterium, assembly GCA_964444245.1. Lineage (GTDB taxonomy): Bacteria > Acidobacteriota > Blastocatellia > Pyrinomonadales > Pyrinomonadaceae > JAHCHG01. The sequence goes on from CAYUGW010000042.1 coordinate 2,501, forward strand.
CCTGGGTGGCGTTTCAGCCGCTCGGTCTGGAAATTATCAAACTCATCGTTGATAAATTTATCAAGGAATTAAACGGTCAACTGATCGAAAAACGCGTTCTTGTAAAACTGTCCGAAACGGCGAAGGAATGGCTCGCCAAAAACGGCTTCGATGCACGCTACGGCGCACGTCCGATGTCGCGTCTGATTCACGATAAAATCAAACAACCGCTCGCTCAGGAGATTCTTTTCGGCGAATTAACGGACGGCGGAAGCGTTCTGGTCGAAGAGAAAGATAATGAATTGGTTTTGAATTTTTGAGCCGAAAAAAGCAAACTTTAGGCGTAAGACTATAATCAACACAAATAAAAAAAGGGCAGTTTTTACACTACCCTTTTTTTCTATTTGTTCGACAATTTACCGATCATTCAGACTTATCGAGCTAAGCATATTACGAAATGCGTTTGAATATCTCGAAGATTCGGTTTCCGGTGCAACCGTTACGACATAAAATAAAGCTCCATTGCGAAGTTGTGTCGTATAGACGGTGGCAACTTCCGTTCTGTTCGTAACGGGCGAACGCCCCGCCAAAACAATGCCGTAACCTTGTTTGCCGCCAACCGTCGTTCGTGAATAATTGGTCTGTTTTCGCAGATAATTGTTTGCCTGCAAAACGCCGTTGACATATTCTTCCGTCGCCTGCCCTAAATCACGACTGCGTGTCTGCGCCAGTCCGATCATCGCGCCGTGCGTAATTCCGTCGTCGCCGTAAGCACCTTCCGGCGCGAATATAATGGTTTGTTCCGTTTCAAATGGTTTCCAGTTATTCGGAACTCTCATTTGAAGTAAATTACCGTTGCGATACACTACCGTGCGGGTCGAAGGAAGCGCAACGCTGGAGTTATATCTGCCGCCGGCAGTCGGGTTTGTGCGCGGATTGTTCTGCGCATTTTGCTCGATTTCCTGCATTGTCGGAGCTTGCGGCATTCCCCGGAGTCGGCTTTGAATCCGCTCGAATTCGCGCGTGTTTCGGATCGGATTTGCCGAGACACGAAGCATTTGCGCTTCACGATTGATATTTTCGTAGCGGTTTGCCGGATGCGGGTGACTGCTCAAGAATTCGGGAGCTCGGCTTCCGCCGCTCTGTTGCTCGATGGTTCTGAACATATTTGCCAAATCCCGCGGATCATAACCGGCATTTGCCATAATTTGTGCGCCCAAAATATCGGACTGCGTTTCATATTCGCGGCTATATCTGGTCATCCACGCTTGAACGCCCATTGCGCCGAGTTGTGCGCCGGCTTCTCCGGCTAAAATCGCGCCGCCTAAAATCGCGCCGATTCCCAGGATTTGATTAAGCGGACTGCTTTGTTTGGTAGCGTTTGCCGTTCCGTGCCGCAGGGCAACGTGGGCGATCTCATGCGCCATCACGCCCGCCATTTCGCCTTCATTCTTTGCCGCTTCGATCATTCCGCGATTGACATACATCGGACCGCCGGGAAGTGCAAATGCGTTAATATCACGGGCATTGATGATTCTGAATTGATAGTTGAATTCCGAATGTCCGAATTCGCGCGGAATCGCCTGCACTAATCGGTTGCCGACACTCTGCACATATTGCGTTGCTTGAGCATCGTTCAAAACCGGCATTTGCTGTTGAACTTCGTTTGATGCCTGCTGACCGATTTTTACGTCGTCCTGAATTTTATACTTGTTTTTCGGCATTTTGATGCGTGTCTGCCCCATTACCGCGAGCGGCAGCATCATCATTGTCCAAACCAGCACGATCGCCGTCAGATTTTTGCCCCAATTATATTTTCTCATTTTTTCCTCCCAAATTTTATCTTTATTAAAATTGTATTGATTTTATACAAAAGTAAAAATACAAGCAATTGAAACTGCAAGCAGCGTTCCAAAAGCAAAACAGCAAAGACGCGTCTAGGATGAAAAAATCTTCGGTTGACGTTTGCTGAAAATCCGTACTAAGACAAATTGGGAAATTAAAGTAGAGGATTAATTAAGACGTTTGAGGCAGGGCGAAAAATTAACTTAATCGTTTGATTTATGTAACTTACGTCAAACATAAAAACAAATGAAAAGATAAGATTTTGAAAAATAAAAAGAAAGTAGAGGCTAATGCGCCAGGGCATTTTCGGCAATTCCGGCAACTAAGGCGTTTTCAGTTCGTTTTTCATCCGCCGAAAGCGGTTTTAATACCTCTCGGACTTTGTTAAGTAAAACCAGAACTTCTTTAGAATCAATCTTTTCAGAGTGTTTCTTTTCGACTAAAAAGGCTAACGCTAAATCATTTTCCAACTCGGTTGCTAAATTCATATATTTTCCTTTTTGTATAAATTATTACCTATTTTTTACACACTAAAAGAGTATTTGTCCAGACGAAATCGTGACTTTTTTAAAGTAAATCAGGTAAAAATCAAGGAAAAAGATTTTTAGCCAATAAATGTGCGCCTAAGACAAGGATGTTAAATAAATGTTAAATTTGTATTAATAAAAATTACCGGCTTTTCAAATTCGGGTATAATTCACTCATCAAAAACAGCACATATTTATACAAAATAAATAAATTATTATGCTTTTGTTGGCGATAAAAAATCGGTGAAAAAAATGAGATAGATTTGGTTTATAACAACTCTTTTCAGAAAATAATTCTTTGTTTATAAATTAAGAAAAGGTTAAATAATTTTTCGGAAGAATGCCTTTAGTCGTGATTTTCTGTTAGAATCTCAAAACTAAAGGCTTTACTCTGACAAGACTTTCTTAAAAAAAAACAAGAAAAAAATAAATGCCAAGCAAAATCAGTGTTTCAAACTTAAATTTCTTTTACGGCAAAGATCAGGCTCTGTTTGATATTTCGCTCGAGATTCCCGAGCGCGAGGTGATCGCTTTTATCGGTCCTTCGGGTTGCGGAAAATCAACATTTTTGCGTACCCTTAACCGAATGAATGACACGATCCCGATTGCGCGGGTCGAAGGAAAAGTTTTGATTAACGGGATAGATATTTATTCGAAGAAAACCGATGTCGTTGCCTTGCGCCGCAAAGTCGGGATGGTTTTTCAAAAATCGAATCCGTTTCCGAAGTCGATTTTCGACAACATCGCCTACGGAATCCAGATTAATCGGCTTCATCAGGGAAAAAAGGATTTGGAAGAAAAGGTTGAAAAAGCCTTAAAAGATGCCGCGCTTTGGGATGAAGTGAAAGACCGCTTGAATACTTCGGCGTTCGGTCTTTCCGGCGGACAGCAACAAAGACTTTGTATTGCCAGAGCTTTGGCGGTTCAGCCCGATATTATTTTGATGGACGAACCCGCGTCCGCGCTCGATCCGCTTGCGACGCAGAAAGTCGAAGAATTAGTAGTTCAATTAAAGAGGGATTACACGATCGTCATCGTAACGCATAATATGCAGCAAGCCGGACGCGTTTCCGACAGAACGGCGTTTTTTATGCTCGGCAAATTAGTCGAATTTAATGAAACGCAAAAAATGTTTATGAACCCGGACGAGAAATTAACCGAAGACTACATAACCGGAAGATTCGGATAATCCGTTTATTTTATTGATTTTAGGTGTCACATAAAATTTTGATAACATTTGCTTATAACAGTCGATATATATTATAAAGAGATATAGAAGAATGGAAAACAGAATAATAGATCAACAATTAGACCTTTTGCGCGATAAACTGCTCCTGCTCGGCGGAACGACCGAAAAAGCACTCCAGCGCGCGATGCAATCCTTAACCGAACGCGACAGCGAACTGGCACAGAAAGTCTTAAAGGAAGACAAGATCATTGACCAGATGGAACTCGAAATAGATCGGTTCAGCATCGAGATTCTCGCGCTTCAGCAGCCTGCCGCCCACGATCTGCGCTTTGTTATTTCGGTTGCGAAAATTACGCCGATTCTCGAACGCATCGCCGATCACGCGAGCAGTATTGCCAAAGCCGCTCTGATATTGAATAACGAACCGCAGCTCAAACAATATGTGGATTTGCCGAAAATGGCGGAAAACGCGGCGGAAATGCTGCGCTCTGCGCTCGACGCTTTCACCTCGGAAGATGCTGAAGCTTCGCGACAGATTATCAAGCAAGATAAGGTTATCAACGAAGCCTACAAACGGATTTTTAATGAATTGATCGAGATAATGATCGATAATCCGACAACGACCAACAGCGCGGCGCAGCTTCTTTTTGTTGCCAAACATCTCGAACGCATCGGCGATTATGTCAAGGACATTTGCGAACTCAATGTTTACCTGACCGAAGCCGCGTTTATCAAACACAGCGGGAAAAAACTGTAATTGATTAGGTTAGAAAAGTGAAAAAGTGAAAATGTTTTTAGTGTTTTCGGTTTTAAGTTTTGGTAAAGACAAGAAAACTTTTATTTTGACTATATTTGTTTGCAGACAAATAGAGACTTGTTCACTTTTAAACTTTATTTCTTTTTCGGCGGTTCTTTTTTGTCGCCCCAGTAAAACGCTTTGACGACCAAAACATAAACGAGCAAAACTATAAAAAGCAAAACAAAAAAGAATAAAATAAACCAAAATAAAGACATTTTCAGTGTTTCCCTTAAATAAAAAAACTTAAAATTACTGCGGAATTTTCGTTTTCTGAACCGTTATTTCTTCTTTTATGATCTCCGTTTCGATTTCCTTCGGTTCGAGTAAACCGGCAAAAAATCCGCGGCTTCCCGTATGTTCGAGAATATGTTTATACATTACCGTAATAATGGCGACAATCGGAATCGAGAGAAAAACGCCCGGAATTCCGGCAACCTGTTCGCCCGCCAAAACCGATAAAATAATCATTAAAGGATGCAGATGAATACCGCCGCGGACGATTCGCGGATATGTTACGTAATCGTGCGTCAGGCGCAGAATAATTAAAAAAATCGCCGTCCAGAGCGCCTGCCACGGCGAACCGCTGAAACCCGCGACGGACGTTGCCAGAATGGCGATGCTCAAAGGACCGATCATCGGCACGAATTCGAAAATTCCCGCCAGGATGCCGAGCAGGAGCGCGTATTTTACGCCGAGCATATAAAATCCGATGGTGCAGACAAAACCGATCAGAAAACAGGAAATCAACTGAGCGCGGGTATATGCGGCGAGCGTTTGATTGACATCTTCCAGCACCGATTCAGCCCGCGCCCGCCAGCGTCCCGAAGGAAAAACGCGCAAAAGAATCGCCCGAAAAAGATTTATGTCCTTGAGAAAGAAAAACGACAAAACCGGAATTAAAACCAGCCACGGCAGATATGTTACTAAATTAAACAGGAAATTTCCGAAAGTTCCGGTAACTTGCGTTCCGACGTAGTTAATGATCGAAGACGCATTCTCATTGATCTTATCCTGAAATTCCTTCGATATTTTTAACCTTCGGTTTAATTTATTCAATTCACCGATCTGTTCCTGAAAAACCGCCGCGTAACTCTGTGCGTTAGAGGCAAATTCCCGGGCTTGATTCGCTACACGCGGCGCAAGATTTGCGATGCCCAAACCCAAAACCGAAAAAACAATTAAATATGCGATGACGATGGCGACCGGACGCGGCATCAATTTTTCCAGATGTCTTTCCTTAAAAGGTCGGCGGATGACTTTAACGAGCGGATCGATCAAATAAGCGAAAAACACCGACAAAACGATCATAAAAAACAGAAATGTCAGCGATGAAAGAATATTCGTAACGAAACCGCCGAGATTCCAGACGAGAAAAGCGACCAAAACGACGCGGACAACCGTCCAGCTCGAAGGCGTTGACGGATCGAGAAAAACCCGGCGGGCAGTTTGCCGCATTGCCCGAATTTTCGGAGTCGGTTTGGTTGCGCCTTTTTCGCGGGTTTTCTTTTCAGACACAGTTATTGCTTCCTATTGGTTTGTATTTTTATTGTCGTTCGTTTGATTTGCATTACTGTTCGCACCGGTTTCCACGGATGAAAAATCTTCGATAGTAAAGCGTTCGCTTAATTTTTCCAACATTTCCGGCTCGAACTTAAAGGATGAACCGGCAATGACCGCTTTATCATTATCGCTTAAATAAAAACGATTCGTTTCGGCGGGCAAATTGTTTTTGAGAAATGTCCGGTCTTCGCCGTCAAACGCGCCGCTGTCCTTGCGCCGGAAAACGAAAATATACTGAAAATTCGCCGTTCGCAGTGATTTTATATCTCTTTCAACCTCAGTTAATTTAACTTCCGGCGAGGCGGTTGCGTTTGATTTTTTTTGCAGCGAAGGATTTCCGCCGCAGGCAAAATTCATCAAGATCAAACCCGCCAATAAAGCGGCGCGGAAAAGGTTTCCGAGAGATTCGTTTTTTCGTTTAATTTCCGTCAGCATTCGTATTTTCTCCGTTGGAATTTTCTTCGATAATTTCTTCTTCATCCGCATCGTCAACCGTTTGCGCCGAATTTTCTTCATCTTCGAGTTGTTCTAAATCTTCCGGTTTTGCGCCGCCTTCGTCAAGTATTTCGTCGTCCGGTTTGCCTTTTTCGTCGCGGATTTTCAAAATAATCGCGTCTTTATCCCGATAAGCCGTTTCGCACCAACCGCTTTGCAGACAATTGGCGATAAATTTAACATTGTCGTCAGCTTCCGAGAAAATAAATCGCGAATTGAATTTTTCGCGGATAACGGGCGCGGGATCTTCGATTTTTCCTGAATTCAGTTCGCCCATCAGTTTATAAAGTTCGGGATTTTTTGAATAGAGATAATTCGGATCGAGTCCCCAGACGTAACGATGCTTGGTGTCGTAGAAAAACATTTTCGGGAAATTATCCCAGTTGCAGTTATAAATTATTTCGCCTTCGGGAATATTTTCATTCGCCCAGGTCATCGCATTTTTGTATTTTTCGTTCGGTTCATTGCCTCTGATATTGGAAATCAATCCGGGTTGTTTAAAATCAACCCAGCGCGTCATATCAACTCCGGCGAGATTGTATGTAATCCACGCGACAAGAACTAAACCGAGCGACCAGATGCCGAGTTGTTTAAGAAGATCGAACATCTTTTGCCGTTCGGTTTTTTTGGCTTTATCGAGATACGGTTCGATATCTTGTTTGAAATCTTCGGGCAGCTGCAGCAAGTAAGGAATTCTGAACGCCTGCCAGCTGAATGCGGCAAAAAGGATGGCAAACGGCGGAAAATATTCGGCAAAGCGTTTCGAGCGAAACTGCGAAACCAGCAAAATGGTGACGAACATCAGGAAAAACGTGGATTTTTCCGGCAGTTTCCCGTCGCGCGGCGTGAATAAAATATAGCCCATCAGAACCGCCAGCAGAGCGATCGGAAAATTCATCAAAAGCTCGACACCGTTATACGGATACCATTCGCCGCCGACCGCCACGGCAAAGTCGCCGACCTTGAGTTTCGTCACGAAATGTTCCCAGAAAAGCCATAGATTCGTCGGGAAATACGGGTTGATGATGTTTCCTAAGATCATCCCGCCGCTCGTATAGGCAAGCGGTTTCCATTCAAATTTCCGCTCGTTCCAACCGATGATGATCGCCCAGATAAAAGCCGCGATTAAGAGCATCGGAAAAAGGCTGTAAGTCCAGACAAAAAAGAACATCAGCGGGAAAAGCCACACATATTTGCGCTCGAAAAGCAGATAAATTCCGGCAATCGTAAAAAGGATCGTCAAGGGCGGAGCTTTCGCCATATTCATCCGGTAATAAAACGAATTGGCGCAGCCCAAAATTGCGGCGAGCCACAAGAGCATATAATCGACCTTGTAGCGAAACATCAGCCAGTAAACCGAAAAAATCGCCAGAGAGCCGTAAAAAACGGTCGAAAGTTTCGCCGCCATGACGGGTTCGAAAAACCATAAAAACGGAATCTGCAAAAGATGAAACAGAAAATGATGATCGGCGTAAGTTTCCGGACCTAAAACGGTAAAGGGCAGCCAGTGAAATTCGGGCAGCCATCTGCCTTGACTAAGACTTTCCCAGAGCAAAGCACTCCAGCGAATATGATAATATCCGTCCCAATCGCCGCAGCAGATCGCGCCGGTCGAAAATTGCAGGAGCGTCATTATCAAAACGATGGCAAAAAGACCGAAAATCAAATAAACCCAGCGAATCGCTTCGTCCGTGCCGAACCAATGTTTCCAGGTTTGCTGCGGCGTTTTGCGCTTTTCGGCAGGTTTTTCGGCGGTCGTTTCTTCGGAGTTTTCGTTGTAAATCTCTTCCATTATTTCTGTCGTTTATAAATTGCGAGTAAAAAGATAAATTCTTTCAAAAAATATCACGAAATCGGGATAAATATCTAATCGGCAGAAAAAGAAGTATCATTTATTTAAAGGCTTATTGAAAAAGATATTTAAGTGTTGTAACCTCGAAAACGCATTTATAAATTGAGGAAAAGTAAAATTAATGAACGAAAATATAGAGATTTTGAGTGCGGATTTAAGCGAAATTCGTAAAATTCTGGCGGGCGAAGTCAAACTGCGAAGCGGTGTCATCAAGCCTCTGGAGACGGCGATGCGGGCTTTGAAAGACCCGCACAAAAACGCCGTGGTTTTAGCGGAATCGGTTGCGGCTTTGGAAAATCCGCCGCTTGATCTGGAATTGCCCGAAAATTATCAATCGTCGGTTGAGCAGCTTAAAACAATCGCTGATGAGAATCTGGCGGAATTGGAATTTACGTTTGCCAGAGATTTGCGCGAGGCGTTTGCGGAAAAAGGCATTACGCTCGGCGGCAGTTCGGCATCCGAGCTGATTGCGGAATTATTTGTTATTAAAGTAGATATGCGCCGCAAACAGGTCGATATGACTTTTTCGCGCCAACCCGTTACCGACAGGAAAATCAAGCTCAATGTCGAACAGGTCGTCGCCGTTTACGAACGGGCGCGAAAGGCGATTTGCGAGCGCAATGTTGATTTAAAAGCACTGCTCGGCGAACTTTTCGAAGCCTACAACCGCGTTTTGAAATTGTCCGAAAAACAAATCGGAACGCGCACGATAATCGTTGATTGCTATCGTGAATTGATTATGGTTCGCCAGCCCGCCGCGTTTCGCAAAACGCCTTCAAAACAGAAATTTCTCGATTACCCGAAAACGCATTTCGCGTTTGATATGATGCAGCTTCGCCGCTCGCAGCAGATGGTTTTTGAAGGACATCGCTTAAATCTCGGAACGGCGACAATTGATGTCGGAAGCGATTCGGCGAAGGCGATGTTTCTCGCCACGGACGCGACCGAAGGACAGTTTATTCAGCATTTATATTTCACAAAAGACAAGTAATTTCAGATTTCAGATTCCAAATTTCAAATTAAATCTGAAATCTGGAATCTGGAATCTGGAATCTGGAATCTGGAATAATTTAGGAGAATTGACAGATGACTTTAACGCAAGTCGAAGCACAGCATATTATCCGCAAGCTCGGCGAATCGGGCATTCCGCCGACGCGGAATTTAGAGGCTTATACGGTCGGGATCGATTCGGTTTTGGGGACGCTCAAGGATGAATATTTAGACGGTTATTTGCGCGACGGCGGTTCGAGTTTTAAGCTCGTCGTCGGCGAATACGGCAGCGGAAAATCGCATTTTCTCTATCGCCTGCGCGATCTGGCGTGGGAACTCGGTTATGTCGTCAGCCGCACCGAACTCAGCCCGAAGGAATGTCCATATGACAATCAACTCAAAGTTTATCAGGCGGTTGCCGGAAATCTGATTTATCATTCGCCGGCAGGCGACAGTTCCGATACGAACGGTCTGGAGGCGTTTCTGGAAAATCATTTTTATCAAACCTTAAAAACGCTCGGCGTGGAAAATGCCAAAACGAGTGTCGGCATCGATGTTCGCGTAACGTTGTGGCTCGATACGGTTTTGCGTTTCAATATCGAAAGCCCTTCGTTTCGCCACGCGATATATTATTATTTCAAAGCCGTAGCGGAAGAAAACGAGGAAAACAAACGGCTTATCGCGGCTTGGCTGCGCGGCGAAAATGTTTTGTTAAAAGACGTTCGTCAATTCAGCATTACGGAAAAATTGGACAGAACCGTGGCATTTAAAATGATGCGCTCGCTGGCGCAAGCGGTTCACGAACTCGGTTATGCGGGGTTGGTTTTGCTTTTTGACGAAGGCGATAGAATGGTCAGCATCGGTTCGTCGCGCACGGAAAAAGTCGCCTGCGACAACCTGCGCGAAGTAATTGACCGCTGCGCCGGAGAAAGCCTGCCGTCCGCACTTTTCGTCTATGCCGTGCCGCCTTATTTTGTTACAAATATCGCGCCGAATTACGAAGCCTTGAGCCAGCGCATCAGTTCGAAAATCAAATTTTCGCGCCAAAATCCGTTCAGCGTTCAAATCAGCCTCGATCATCTCGATTATCCGGGCGAAGAACTGCTGCGTCTGATCGGCGAAAAACTTTTGGGCGTTTATGAAACGGCTTATCAGATGAATTTGAATCACGAACTGCAGCGCGAAAACATCGCCAAACTCGCCGCCGGCTGCGCGTCTTTATTATCAACGAGTCATCGCCGTCATTTTGTAAAATCTCTGGTTACAATGCTTACCGAACAGCGCGTAACGGGCGAACATATCTACGAAGAAGACAACTTAAACGGCGTTCTGCGCGACGTAACCGAACAACTCGGACGCACGGAAACAGGCGAGTACTAGATTTCAGATTTCAGATTTCAGATTTCAAATTAAATCTGAAATTTGGAATTTGGAATCTGAAATCTGGAATCCGGAATCTGGAATTTGAAATTTGGAATTTGAAATTTGAAATCTGAAATCTGAAATTATGATCGGATCAATCGTAAATCATCCGCTTTTCGGGCGCGGGCAGGTGTTGGAATTACGCAATGCCGGACGCGACTCAGTCGTGCGTTTTGATAACGGCATTCGGGCAACCGTGCCGAGCGGGATGCTGTCTGTTTTGCAAGCCGCCGAAACACCGGAACCGCCGAAGCCTTTTTTTGTGCCGCGCAAAGAAAAGGTTTTCACGCCCGAACAAGCGGCGCGGATTGAAGCGCGCCGAACGATTGAAGCCTTGCGTTACGGTCTTGTTCCGGCAAAAAGAATCCGCGAATTGAGCGTCGGGCTTGATGAAGAAAAATCGAGTCTGCAAAATGCTTTTGCGAATACGAAGGAAAAAGGCGGCGATGTCCGCGTGGTCGTCGGCGAATACGGCGCGGGCAAAAGTCATTTTTTCGAGTTAGCCGCGCAGGAAGCCTTAGCAAATAATTTTCTGGTCGCCACGACAAGTTTGGATTTGCGCGAAGTTCCGCCGAATCGTCCGCAGAGAATTTATCT
>CAYUGW010000043.1:0-13560 GCA_964444245.1 uncultured Blastocatellaceae bacterium
AGGGAATTTAATCTTTTTTTTAGTGGGAAAAACCTTTAGAATAAATCCTAACAATGGTAAGCAACCGGTTGTCAGATAAAAACGTCTGGGGTAAATCTATGAAAATAAGACATTTATTTGTAATACTTTTTCTTCTGACAGGAGTTTGCGATTCTATCTGTCAAACCGCCTTTAATGCAGAAAATCTCAAGCTTAAGGTAAAAGATACGATTGGTGCCGTTTCTTTTACAAATATAACGAAAAGATCGAACGAGTGTGTAATGATCAGCGGGAGTTCTGCGTTCAAAAATAATTTTTTTGTAGATAGTTGTATTGACCGTTGGAATGTCAAAGAAACTGCTTCTGTAGGTTATGTACATGACCTACATTATGTTAATCCCGATAATGGATGGATGATACTGAGCAGTTCTGTTGTAAGGCTAGAAAATGACCGATTGGTGGAAAAAAAATTAGAAAATATAGATAACTCCGATTTTAACAGAATTCTTTTTGTCAATGAACAAAGGGGTTGGGCTATCGGAGAAAACGGTAAAATCATTTCAACCGAAGACGGCGATTTATCTTGGCTGGAGCAGAATAGTCAGACAAATTTTGATTTAGAAGACATAGTTTTTTCAAGTTTGAAAGATTTCTGGGTGATCGGTTCCAAATACACAGATGGCGGTTCGGACTTAATTCTTCTTCGCACAGATAACGGCGGAGAAAAGTGGAATACTATTGAGCAGGCAACCGGCAAAAAGTTTGTCAAAATATTTTTCTCAGACTCCCGTAATGGCTGGGCGATAGATGAAAATAGTAACTTAAGCATTACAAAAAACGGCGGTCTTGATTGGAAGAGAAAAATAAACACGGAAATCAAATTTACCGATATTTACTTTCTGAATGCAAATATCGGCTGGGGGATAGATGATAAAAGCGTGTTTTACACAAATAACGGCGGGAAAACCTGGATTTCAAAAAAAAGCCTACCGGATATCAATCCGTATAACTTCAGTAAAATCATTTTTCTTGATAAGAACAATGGTTGGCTATACTCTGAGGAAAAAATTCTACAAACTAAAAACGGCGGAACCAGTTGGCAAAATTTAGATTTTGATATAGGGCTGTCAAAAGAATTTATTAAATAAGTTTTCTATTTCGGCTTTTAACTATTATAAATGTGAGAGTTAATAAAAGAGCAGCACAAGTCTTTTATATCAGTTGCGTCCGATAATAAAGATTATGTTATTTATATATCTTTTATTCGGGCTTATTGTCAGTTTTTAGCCTTGATCACATCAAAAGCCTCTTTCAAAGCTCTCAGGACATTGCCGTTATTAAATTTCTTAGAGTCTTGAAAACGAATTTCGAGTTCGAAATTATTCTCTTTCGAGGAAAACTTAAAGATATTTTTCGGAGATTTTTTCGGAATGGATTTTTCTTTTTTTGAATCTGATTTTTGTTTCTCAGCCAGCGGACGCGCTTTTTGGCGGATTTCCTGCCGGTTTAAATTTTCAGCGGAAATATTATCGACAAAGCCGTGCATCGCCGCTTCGTCGAATTGTCTGGCAATTTCGAGTAAGACGGATTTGGCGTTTATATCGGCTTGGCGGCATTTTTCGCGGATCGATTCGGGCAGCCCGGCAATGGTTAAGGATTCGGTCACGGTCGTGCGGCTTTTGCCGATTTGTTTGGCAATTTCTTCGTGTGTGTATTTAAATTTTTCGCTTAAAAACGCCAGCCCGTCGGCGACTTCCCAGATGGTTAAATCCTTTCTTTGCAGATTTTCGATAAGAGCGATTTCGGCGATTGATTTATCGTCGAGGTCGAGTTCGATACACGGAACTTCTTCCAGACCTGCAAGATTGGCGGCACGCCAGCGTCTTTCGCCGGCGATGATCATCCACGTGCCGTTTTGTTTATCGGGTTTGACCAGAATCGGCTCTAAAACGCCTTTTTGCCGGATCGAGTCTGATAATTCGCTCAGATCACCGATTTCCACGCGCGGCTGTTCGGGATTAGGCAGAAGTTTATCGATCGGCAGAGTTTTACCGATCGAGCGGTAATTTCGGGTTAATTCCTCGACATAATGAGAATCATGGCGCATTTTCACGCCGCTCGGCAGACCTCTCTTAGACACGTTTTAAAACCTCCAGACATAATTTTTTATATTCATTTGCGCCGGAAGAATTCGGCGCGTAGCTAAAAATCGCTTCCTTGTGAGCGGGTGATTCTTCGAGCCTCACGCTGCGCGTAATAATCGTCTTAAACGTCTTATTTCCGAATACTTTACGGATATGTGCCTCGACATCCTTGGAGAGTGCCGTGCGTTTATCGAAAAGAGTTACGAGAACTCCCAGAATAGACAATTCCGGATTCGGACGCGAGCGCACTTTTTCGATTGTTTCCAAAAGATCGTCCGTGCCTTCGAGAGCGAAATAAGAAGATTGAATCGGGATCAAGACGTGAGTTGCCGCAACCAGCGCATTGACTGTAATCAGACCGAGGGTGGGCGGCGTGTCTATAAAAATAAAATCGTATTTTTCGCGGATTTCACCGATTCGATCACGAAGCCGGAAAATCGCCTCAAAATCGCCGACCAGTTTCGGTTCGAGTTTCGCCAGATTGATTTTTGCCGGGACAATATCGAGTTTTTTGACACCGGTCGGATATATAAAGCTTTCCCAGGGCTGCGAAATTTCGGTAAAAAGTTCGTATGCGCTGCTGGAAATTTCGCCCGGTTCGACAAAAGAGAGCGAGGAATTCCCCTGCGGGTCGAGATCGATTAAAAGAACTCTCTTCCCTTTGAGAGCGCAGGCGGCTGCCAGATTAATCGCCGTCGTCGTCTTTCCGACTCCGCCTTTTTGATTAGCAATAACAGTTATCATTTTTTAGTATTTTTTTAAAGAAAAATTATCAACCGATTAAATCAGGCCACTCTTCGGTTGTCGGAACGGGTTCGTCGCCTTCAAACTCCGGTTCGGGCTGCGCGGCGGTCGCCGACAGGTCTAAAACCTTCTGCTCGACAAAGATCGAGCAATCGAGCCGGAGAGCCAGGGCGATGGCATCCGACGGACGTGCATCGAGAGCCAGAGTTTCGCCGTTTTTATCAGACAGTTCGATCGAAGCGTAAAAGGTATTATCGAGCAGATCGGTAATAATTACTTTTGAAGCCTGAAAGCCGCATTCGATGATAAAATTACGCAAAAGATCGTGCGTCATAGGTCTCTGCGGGACGATTTTTTCGATTTCCAGGGCGATGGCATTGGCTTCGAACGCGCCGACCCAGATCGGCAGAATTGTTTCCGAATCGATCCCTTTCAAGACGACGATCGGCGTATTCGTATTCGGATCCATTATTAAAGCACCGATTTTTACTTCTACAAGCATTTTGACCTCAGAGTTAGAATTTTAGCAAATTTCACCGTGCAAGGTAAAAGATTTAGCTTCAGTTATTTTTACTTTGACAATTTTTCCCGGAAGCTTTTCAGATCCTTTGAAATTGACGACTTTGTGACAGGTCGTATGACCGGAAAATTCATTATCATTTCTGGCAGATTTTTTTTCAACCAGAACTTCGACTTCTCTGTTCAGATAATTTTGCAGAGCATTGAATTGATTTTGTTTCTGAACGGCTTCAAGTTCGAGAAATCTACGGGTTTTTTCTTCAAACGGAACATCATCGCTCATTTCGTATGCGGGAGTTCCCGGGCGCGGCGAGTATCTGAAGATATACGCGCTGTCGTATTCGCAGTATTTGACGGCTTCGATCGTCGCCTGAAAATCTTCGTCTGTTTCGCCCGGAAACCCGACGATGATATCGGTCGTCAGAGCGATTTTTCGCGGCGAGGATTTTATTTTGTCAATCCTTCTAAAATAATTTTCGATGGTATGACCGCGCCGCATCGCTCTTAAGATGTTATTGCTGCCGGATTGTACGGGCAGATGCACCCAATTACATAAATTTTCGTTTTCATTGATGGCATCGACTATGTCTTCGTGAAAATCTCTGGGAAAAGATGTGTTGAATTTTATCCGCTCGATTCCGGTGGCGGCAACGGCTCGGAGCAGCCTCGCAAAAGGAGTCGCGCCGGAAAATTTTTCCAATCCCGAATTGCTCTTCGGACGAAAGCTGTTGACATTCTGCCCGATCAGATGGATTTCTCTGACACCCTCTCTTTTTAATTTTAAGACTTGCCGGATGATTTCCGTCGCGGAGAGGCTTTTTTCCCTGCCCCTCGAAAAAGGAACGATGCAATACGTGCAAAATTTGTTACAGCCTTCTATAATCGGTACAAAACCTATGTAGGGGGAATGTCTGTAATTTTCGTCAACAGACCAGTCATATTCATTTTCTCTTTCGCCTAAATCGATGACATTTTTTTTGCCGCCGAGAACATTTTCGATCGCTTCGGAGACACGCCCGACGGCTTTCGTGCCGAGTATGAAATCGATTCCGCGATTTTGCCGAAAGAGCGTTTCGCCTTCGAGCTGGGCGACGCAGCCGAGAACGCCGACCATTTTTGGGGAATTTTTCGAGGTTTGGGAATTTTTCGGGTTTTCCGAGCTTTTAGAATTTTTCGGGTTTGAAGAGTTGCGAATCTGCCCGACTCTTGTATAAAGTTTCTGTTCGGCTTTCTCCCTGACGGAACAGGTATTGATCAGTATGATTTCGGCTTCGGCTTCCGACGCGGTAATTTCGAAACCGTCCGATTTCAGAACGCTGGCGACTCTTTCGGAGTCCGAGACATTCATTTGACAGCCGTAGGTTTCAAGATAGACTTTTTTCATAGTGAAACAGCTAAAAAAATAAAAAAAATAAAATTTTATGCAAAAAGAGCCGCTACCGTTAGACTTTAAATCCAGAGATTTCGTGCATCTGCATCTACATACGGATTATAGCCTTTTACAAAGTACAATCCAACTCAAGCCCTTAACAAATTCTTTAAAAGAGTTGGATATGAAAGCCTGCGCGATCACCGATTACGGAAATATGTTCGGGGCGATTTCATTCTATAACGCGATGAAATACAGCGGTCTGCACCCGATCATAGGCTATGAAGCATACCTGACGTTGGGCAGCCGTTTCGACCGCGGCACACCGCTCGAAGCCGGTGAACGTCCGTATTACCGGATCGTTCTTTTGGCGAAAGATTTCGAAGGCTATCTGAATCTGGCATATCTCGCTTCAAAGGCATACACGGACGGTTTTCATCACAAACCGCGCATCGATCTGAGCCTTTTAGCCGAAAAAAGCAAGGGTTTGATCGGACTCTCTTCGGGGTTCGAGGGAGCGGTCTGGCATTATCTGTTTCGGGATAATTTTCAGAAGGCTTTGGAGACGACAAAAAAGTTCGAGGACATATTCGGTCAGAAAAATTTCTTTATCGAGATCCAAAACCACGGTCTGGAAAAGGAACAGAAAATTCGAAAAGATATTTTAGCTCTGTCGGAAAAGACCGGAGTTTCACTGGTGGCGACCAATGATACGCATTATATTTCAAGCGAAGATGCCAAGGCGCACGAGGTTCTGATGTGCATCGGCGACGGCAAGACGATCTACGACAATTCGCGCAACGTTTTTGAGGCGAAAACTTATCATCTGAGTTCGGCGGATGAAATGTGGAATCTGTTCGGCAGCGAATTACCTGAATCTCTCCTGAATACACTGAAAATCGCCGAAATGTGCCGGGTCGAGATTCCGCTCGAAGACAACCTCGAATTGCCTGATTTTCCGATTCCGGCGGGAAATAAATGCACTTCGACGGATGAATATTTTAAAGAAGTCGTGATGCAGGGGTTCGAGCAGCGCCGGAGAAGCGTCTGGGAGCCGCTTCAAACCAAAGAAAAATTGAAATATTCGTTTGAAGATTACCGGGCGCGGATCGATACGGAGATTTCGACGATTTCGGATATGAAATTTCCCGGTTATTTTCTGATCGTCTGGGATTTTATCAAATATGCCGTCGAGCAAGGCATACCGGTCGGTCCCGGAAGAGGTTCGGCGGCGGGATCGCTGGTCGCTTATTGTCTGGGAATTACGGATGTCGATCCGCTGCAATACGATCTATTGTTTGAACGATTCCTCAATCCGGAGAGAGTTTCGATGCCCGATATAGACATAGATTTCTGCGTACGCGGGCGGGCGGATGTGATCAATCACGTGTCCGAATTGTACGGGCGCGAATCGGTCTGTCAGATCGTCACCTTCGGAACGATGGCATCGAAAGCGGCGATTAAAGATGTCGGGCGCGCACTGAATATGCCTTACGGCGACGTCGAAAAAATCGCCAAATTGATGCCGCCGCCGGTGCGCGGCAGAAATATCAGTATTTCAAAGGCAATCGAGCAGGTGGCGGATCTGAGCAAACTGATCGAGACCGACCCGCAAGTCAAGGAAGTCGTTGATCTGGCTCTGCGGATCGAGGGCTGTGCGCGGCATTCTTCGGTTCATGCGGCGGGTGTCGTTATATCGCCTAAACCGCTCTATGAATTGGTACCGGTCGCGCTTTCGGGCAAGAATGAATTGACGAGTCAATACACGATGGGCGATCTCGAAAAAGTCGGGATGCTTAAGATGGATTTTCTTGCATTAACCACCTTAACAATCATAAGCGATTGCTTAAATGCCCTTAAACAAAATACCGGAATCGAAATTGACTGGAGCCGCATACCGCTCGATGATAAGAAGGCTCTGGAACTGTTTGCCGAAGGGCGCACGGAAGCCATCTTTCAGTTCGAATCGAGCGGTATGCGGCAGATCTGCCAGCGCCTGAAACCGAAGGAGCTGGAGGATCTGGCGGCGCTCAACGCGCTCTATCGCCCGGGACCGCTCGACGGCGGAATGGTTGACGATTTTATCGCCCGTCACCGCGGCGAAAAGCGCGTCAAATATATCGTGCCGGAGATGAAGGACATTTTAAGCAATACCTACGGGATTCTGGTCTATCAGGAGCAGATTATGCAGCTTGCACAGAAACTTGCCGGTTACAGCCTCGGAGAAGCCGATCTGATGCGCCGGGCGATGGGCAAAAAGAAACGCGAAGAGATGGCAATCCACGCGGAAAAATTTGTGGGCGGCGCGATTGCCCGGGGAATCGAGCGGGAAAAGGCTGAAGAAATATTCAATTTAATGGCGCAATTTGCCGATTACGGTTTTAACCGGAGTCATAGTGTGGCATATGCTTATCTTGCTTACCAGACTGCTTATCTTAAAGCGCATTACCCTGCTTACTTTTATGCATCTGTTTTATCCAATGAATCCCAGGACGCGACGAAGATCTATAAATACTCGAATGAATTGCGTTCCGCCGGGTTGCAGCTTCTCCCGCCCGACATAAACGAGAGCGGTGTCGGATTTACACCGCTGGATAATGCGGTCAGGTTCGGTCTGAGTGCGATCAAGGGAATCGGCACGACCAGCGTCGAGGCGATTATCTGTGCGCGGGAAGAAAAAGGGAAATTCACTTCCCTGTTCGATTTCACGACGCGCATCGAACAGGGAGCGGTCAATCGACGCGGGCTGGAAAGTCTGATTACCGCCGGTGCTTTCGATTCGATAAAACCGACGGAAATGTCCGTGAATCTGTGGCGGGCAAAACATTTTGCCGGTGTCAATGCGGCGATCTCTCACGGTCAGAGGGTTTGGAATGATAGGATGAAGGGGCAGACAGGTCTTTTCGGAGCAAACGCAGATACCGCAGAGGGTTTTGAAGGCGAATTGCCGTCGGTGCCAGCCTGGACGCAAAAAGAGCTTTCAAATCACGAGAAAAATGCGGTCGGGTTTTATTTGTCCACGCACCCTCTGGATGAATTTCAAGGCGTTTTAAGAGATCTGCAAATTTTGAATATTGCCGATTATGAGGAAATAAAGGCGGGCGATAGAATTACCTTTGCGGGCATTGTCAACGGTTTTCAAGTTCGGCACTCCAAGAAAGGCAATCGTTTTTGTATTTTCCGTTTGGAAGATCAGTCGACCGGAGTCAAATGCCTGGCGTGGGCGGAAGCCTATACGAAATTCGCGGAGGTTCTTAAAGAGGAAGAATTATTGATTGTGGGCGGCAAGGTCGAATCGATCGAGGGACAGGAAATAACTCTGATACTCGAAGAAGCCAGAAAACTTGCGGATGCGGTTCCGCTCAAGGCGCAGAAGGTTTCGATTACGCTGCCCGAAAATAAACTGAACGAAGGGTTTCTCGAAGACATTTTCCGGCTTTTAAGCCGGAATCACGGCAAATGTGCCGTAAATCTGAATTTTATGATCGATGGCGGAATACTTCTGGAGATAAATTCCGAGCCGCTGAGAATTCAGGGTTCGAGCCATCTGGAAGAAGATTTAAAAGAAAAAGGTTGTCAGGTCTATTGGTATCTGTGAGATTTCGGATTTCAGATTTCAGATTTCAGATTTCGGATTTCGGGTTTCAGATTTCAGATTTCGGATTTGTAAAATATTTTGGAGGCAGAGGACGGAAAAACTATGGAAGAAGAAAACAGAAAAGAGGCGTTTGAGAAAGTTCAGACGGCGAGGCATCCCGAGCGACCTTATACGAACGACTTGATAAATGCGATTTTTTCGGACTTTACGGAGATCCACGGCGACCGTAGGTATTCGGATGATCCGGCGATTGTCTGCGGTTTTGCGCAAATCGAAGGGAAGGAAGTTGCCGTCATCGGTCAGCAGAAAGGACGCGACATAAACCAGCGCAGATACCGAAATTTCGGTATGCCGAAACCGGAAGGCTACCGCAAGGCTCTGCGCCTTATGAAGTTAGCCGAAAAGTTCGGGAGACCTCTGATAACCCTTATAGACACGCCGGGAGCGTATCCGGGAATCGATGCCGAAGAACGCGGTCAAGCCGAAGCAATCGCTTTTAATCTGCGCGAAATGGCGAGTTTGAAAATCCCCTCGATTGTCATAATTTTAGGCGAAGGCGGTTCCGGCGGCGCTCTGGCGATCGGTGTCGGTGATCGTGTTCTGATGCTTGAAAACTCCGTCTATTCGGTAATTACGCCCGAGGGCTGCGCCGCAATTCTCTGGAAGGACGCAGGGCAAGCGGCGCGAGCTGCGGAAAGTCTGCGTCTGACGGCTGATAATCTGTTTGAATTAGGCTTAATCGATGAAATTATAAAGGAATCCGCCGATTGGCGGATCGATCCCGATGCTCCGGATAAAGTGAGCGAAAATGAACCGACCGTTTTTCAGAAAGCGTCGAAACTTCTCTATCAAAAAATCTTGAAAAATTTGAAGGATTTAGAAAAATTACCCGTTGCCGAGCGTCTGGAAGCGCGGTATCAGAAGTTTAGAAAAATGGGTGAATATGTTTCATAATTTCAGATTCCAAATGCCAGATTCCAGATTCCAAATCTGAAATCTGAAATCTGAAATCTGAAATCTGAAATCTGAAATCTGAAATGGGTATTTTTAAAACGGAATATCGTCATCGGCGGGAGTCGAGGCGGCATTCGAGCCTGAGTCTGCCGAGTTATTAAAATCTTCGACATTGTCCGAAACATGGTCTGAACCGGAAGTCATTTCATCGGAGCGTGTGCCGAGGAACTGCATCTCCGAGGCTGTCACATTTAAGGTATAACGATTATTACCGTCGCGGTCCTGCCATTCTTCGATTTGCAGACGCCCCTCGATATAGACTTGTTTACCCTTGGTCAGATATTTCGAGGCGTTTTCCGCCAATTTACGCCAGAGTGTGATGCGAAACCAGGTGGTGACATCCTGAAATTCGCCGGATTTATCCTTTTTGCGGTCGTTGACGGCTACTGAAAAATCGCAGACGGCATCGCCCTGCGGAGTGTATCTTAATTCCGGGTCGCGCCCTAGATTTCCGATCACAATAATTTTGTTATAAGACATATAGTTTTTCTCTCTCCATTTAAAATATTATTTTTGAACAAACTTTTTCGTAACGTATCCTCATCTATCAAACAGTTCAAGTGATTTTATTTGAGGTGTTTTAAAGAATTTTTTTTAGGTGTAAAAAAAAGTTTAAAACATTTTACCGAAAATGAATTTATAGATTATACACATATTTTTGCATTCATGAGAGTTTTATACAAATGGAAAGAAATTTTACAAAGATATTTTTTGCCTGTATTTTTATATTTACGGTTTTTCAAATCCAAATCTACGGACAGGAGACTCCGCCTCTGACCGTAGAAGATTGGACACTTCCCTTTAAGCCTTGCAGGGAACCGATTTCCTTTCACACGAATATTAAACAAAGTGCGTCTGATAA
Source organism: uncultured Blastocatellaceae bacterium (assembly GCA_964444245.1). Lineage (GTDB taxonomy): Bacteria > Acidobacteriota > Blastocatellia > Pyrinomonadales > Pyrinomonadaceae > JAHCHG01. The sequence goes on from CAYUGW010000043.1 coordinate 10,230, forward strand.
TGAATCAAACATCTATATTTCCAATTCAAATGGCACACTGGAATCAATAAATATTTCGGAAAATAAAAATAACTGGAGAGCCGTTTTAGGAACAGAAATTATTTCCAACATAAGTCTGGACACTAAGAATATCTATATTGCCTCAAAATCCGGGTCCGAAGACGAATATCCTAAACTGAGAGCGATCAGCAAACTAACCGGAATTACCAAATGGCAGAAAGATCTTAGGAAAACACCCGTAGTTTACCTCGAAACCGCCGGAAACCTTTTTATTTTTGCCGATACATATTTACTCGTCATAGATCCCAGAGACGGTTCGACAATCACTGAAACAAACGTGCAGACGGAATCTTCCGAAAAAAACATATATTTAAACTTCCACAAAAATTCAACATACGGTTTTAATCCGACGGAAAGCGCACGTTTTTTTACAAACAGCGGTATAGAAACAGAAAATATTACGGGGTTGACACAAAACCCGGAAACCCTGATTTTCGGGAGCAAAAACGGCGAAATCCACTCGTATCATAAGCTCAGAGGAAAAAAGCTCTGGAGCGGAAAAGCCGGAGGAGAAATTTCGAGCCTGACTTTTTTTGAAGAAGATAAAATTCTTGTCGGTTCTTTGGATAATTTCCTATATCTGTTTTCTGCCAAAGACGGAAATTTGATTTGGAAAAGAAGACTCCCATACAGACTTACGGAAAAGCCTCTGATCACGGACAAAGCAGCTCTGGTTGCAAATATCGGAAGCTCAGACGGATTTATAATCGAATTGGAAAAAGGAAAAGTAATAAACCGCATTTCCCTGCCGGATTCGGTCTATTTTACCGCAAATGCTCTTTTGGTAAATAAAAAGATAATAGTCCCGACTAATGTCGGTATTTTTATATATACGAGAGAATCCTGCTGAGAAAAAAAAGAAGGTGTCGGTTTCCGCCGAACATCTTCTTTTCTAACAGACACAATTTTCCTTTATTTTTCTAATGTCCGCGGGAATGCTGCAGCATCATTGCATAAATCTCGTCTTTTAGTAATAGCTTCTTTTTCTTCAGTGTGGTTTCTTCCAACATTTCATCATCGTTCGGGTATGTTAAATCGGCTAGTTCGGATAGTCTCTTTTCGTAGTTTTGATGTTTTTGCACAAGTTCACGGAAGGTCTGGTTATCTTTAAACAATTCGTCGTGAACTGCTTCGCTTACTGAAATGTCCATATCTTTATTTTCCTCACTTATTAAAAATTTAAAAATTAAAAAATCCGCAGCTTTTTGTTTTTTGCTCGATTTTACAAAAGTTTTCCCAAGCTGTAACACAGATGTTATATCACTCTATCAATTAAAATCAAGTTACACGAATTTTTGTCAAAGCGTGAGTTTTTTGCTGAAATCTGTCGTTTTCTTCATAATCAGGGCGTTTTCGGTCGGATTCGAGTAATAGTTTTTTCTTTCGAATTGAACGGAAAAACCGTTTTTTTTATAAAAGCTGAATGCTTTCAAGTTTGTCTCTCTAACCTCCAGCCAGATTTCCGAAATACCTCTGCTTTCTGTTTTCATAAAAAATCTATCCAGAAGTGTCTGTCCCAAGCCTTTATTTTGTAAGCTTTTGGTTATGGCTATATTTAAAATTTCTGCTTCGTAATTTTGTTTGATGGATTGATCTGTTTTTATCAGACGCGCAATAATAAATCCGGCTAGTTTTCCATTGAATTTGATCGAAAGCGCGATCGAATCTTTGCTTTTGATTTCCGCAATATATGATTCATCCGACCAATGGCTCAGATTATTCTCTTTCTCGATCAAAAGTGCATCCGCAACATCTCTGTATGTCATCTCTAAAACTTCTATTTCTGTTGATTCCGCAAACACCCTTTTTATCCTTCCAAATTTTTTTTAATTTTATCTGAATCCTCTGATATATACTTGCTTGACGTTATCAGACGCGTTTGATTCCTGCGCTTTCCTGCCGATAAATTTTGCCAGATTTTTTCCGGCATTGAAAATAAATGCTTTACCCGTTTCTTTTATTTTTTTATCCGGAGAGATAAACTCGTATAATTTTTCATTGACAGACACATTGTATTGATTCCCTCCGTCCAAAACTTTTCGGCAAAAAGTTTCAAAATCGATCAGTTCTGTTTCCGAACCACTCCGATTAAATTTATCTGCAGTCTTTTCAAAGGTCTGTACAAAAACATCCCGTCCGTTTATCGAAACGGCGGAGATAACTGCTCCCCCATTTTTTTGCGTAAGGGCGATTGCTTCCAAAACGGAAATTCCGACAATGCGACAGCCGAAAGCCTTTTTCAAACCCAGAGCGGTTGCCAGACCGATTCTGATTCCCGTGTAACTTCCCGCCGAATTGGAAACGGCAATCAAACCGATTTCCGTCTTTTTTATGTCATTTTTCTTTAATAAAACGGATATTTCCCGCAAAAGCTCTTCCGCTCTCGAAACGTTTTTTGCTCCGATCCAAAAATCTATTTCTTCAGAGCCTTCTAAAATCGAAAGGCTTCCGCCATCGATTCCCGATTCAATCGAGAGTGTGATTTTATTTTTATTCATGACTGTTTGTTTATTTTACAAATTTAGATCTTTAATTCAAACAACAACCTCTTTCCCAAATAATTATTATTAACGAATTAAAGTCTTTTGAAAATATCTCGGATCTGGTAAAAAATCCTCGTGCGGGCATCAAAATCGCCTTCACAATCAATCGTTGCGGTGATCGGATTCGGCGGCAGTCTTTTCCAAACTTGCTGTAGAAAAACTTTATAATTTCTTTTTGCAACACTCAGAGGAATCAGACGGACTTCGCTTTTCCATTCTTTTTCGACTCTTTTCGTCAACCACTTCGGCAAATCTTTCGCTTCTTCTTCAATCGGTGTGCTACTCAGATCAAGTCCGAGATATTTATGCGCCAGACCGATCGTGCAGACGATCCAACGCCTGCGCCGCCGGCTGACGATATTCAGACACCTGTCCCAATCGAAATCTGCGGGACGATTTTTGACTTGATAAAAGACATCCCGGAGCTTTTCCTTAAATTCCCCGCCGTCCGTCAGCCAATGTACGCAAATCACACGCAGATGATCTTCCGGACGCAGGACGCGGATTGGCGTATCATCTATTTTGATTATTCGTGAGTTGGCAAAAAGGTCTTCCCAGGGAACCGTGTCGAGATGTCTGAATGAAGAATGCAGATCGATTCCGAGACTTCTGGCTTCGTCGGTTTCCAGACATTTGCGGGCAGACGCAAATTCCGCAGGCGAAACGGCGATGTCGATATCAACAAATCTTCTCTGCCTGTTCCCTGTATAAAAGAAAGCCGAATACCA
>CAYUGW010000044.1:0-6185 GCA_964444245.1 uncultured Blastocatellaceae bacterium
ATAAAAACTCTCTGTCTGTTGGTGAATCGGAATAAACAAATTCTTCAATTTTCTCCGGTTCCGGATCTGTAAGCGTACATAGAGCAGTTTCCGTAGCAGTCAAAATTCCGCAATTTTCCGGTAAGCCGTAAACTTCAACCGTGGCGATTACATTCTCCGATCGGGGTTGAATCGTGATCGAAGTTGTTCCCTGTCCGCGGATGATTTCGCCGTTTTCAACCGTCCATTCATATCTGACACGGAAATTTTCCGGTTCCATACTGAGGCTTGCCGTATATGTGATCGTATCTCCGTCTTTGACAATCCCCGACGGTCCATAAATTTCAAGCGACGGACACGGCGAATTTTCTTCCGTTTGAGCAAGTGACGAAAGACAAAAAATCAAAACTGAAATTGAAGCAAGGATTATTTTTTGCATATTTGATTTTCAAGGAGTCGGCGGCGACGCTCCGGCGGGAACGATCCAGAATTGGATGATATCTTCGTTATCACTTTCTGCGGTTGCAACAGTTATTCTTGATTTGTCGAAGTTTCGCACCTTTATTAAATGATCGGCGATTTTGTTTAATGCGGCTTTCATTGAACTTTCAGATATGTTTCTGCCGAATTTACCCGAGATAAAGCCTGTTGCATTTGGATTATTTAGTAATGTTACCGCAAAATTGTCTAATCTATCTTTAAATTCCTGAGATAATTCTCCTGATTTTGGCGGCGAAATTTCATCAACTATAATAGGCTCTAGTCCGCCGCAATCTGTAATCATAGATTCTGAAGCTGTTATAGTCGAACAAAAGCCTGATAAATCGCTTATTTCGAGTGTTGCCGTCAAACTAGCTCCCGAGTCTTCTGGTTTTAAGACCGTAATATTTGAAGTCCCCTGACCTTTAATAATTTCTCCGTTACTTACTGTCCATTTATAAATAACCGGATAATTTTCAGGATTACTGATTTCCGAAGTAAAGACAATTGACTCACCTGAGTTAATTAATCCTGAAGGTCCTGTCACGGAAACTCCTGTCGGGCAAGGCGAAGTTACACTGCTTTGCGCGAATGAGCAGAAACAAAAAATTAAAATCGAAATTGAAGCAAGGATTATTTTTCGCATAATGGAAATAATTTACAGCAAAATGCGATGAATTGAAAGATTTTTCCGGTTTAATTTTTGCGGAAAATTTTCGTGTTTATGGAAAATTTCGCTAATTTACAAAAATTTTAACTTTTTTCAATCAGGCATTGGAAAAATAAGGGCTTTTAGGTATATGATTATAGGTTAAATGTATCGTGCGAAAGCTTTCCCCTTTTAGTGAGGCTCAAGCAAGGTTAAGAGCAGCACCTCTTTACTAAAAACAAAACACATTTAAAATTTAATTTTAAGCGGTATTTATATTATAAAATGGCATTTAAGTCTTTATTCAGTTTATTTTCCAGCGATTTGGCAATTGATCTCGGAACGGCAAATACCTTGGTTTACGCCAAGGGACGCGGAATAGTCGTTTCCGAACCTTCAATTGTTGCAATTAATAAAGTTACAAATCAGGTCGAAGCCGTCGGGCGCGATGCGAAAGAGATGCTCGGCAGAACGCCGGGAAATATCGTGGCGATTCGCCCGATGAAGGACGGCGTGATCGCCAATTTCGAAGTGACGGAAAAAATGCTCCAGCACTTTATCCGCAAGGCGCACAACGGTAAATCGTGGGTGCGTCCGCGCGTCGTCATCGGGATTCCTTCAGAAATCACGCAGGTCGAACGCCGCGCGGTCGAAGATTCGGCGTATCGCGCCAAAGCGTCGGAAGTTTATCTGGTTGAAGAAGCAATGGCAGCGGCAATCGGCGCGGGACTTCCGATTACCGAACCGCACGGAAATATGGTCGTTGACATCGGCGGCGGCACGACCGACATCGCCGTTATCTCGCTTTCCGGCATCGTTTATTCGCGCGCGGTGCGTATCGCCGGAAACGAGATGGACGAAGCGATCACGCAGTTTATCAAACGAAAATATAATTTATTGATCGGTGAACGCACTTCGGAAGCGATCAAAATCGCACTCGGTTCGGCATTTCCGCTCGAAGAACCGCTCTCGATGGAAGTTCGCGGGCGCAACCTGATCGAAGGAATTCCGAAGACGATCACGATCACCGACGAAGAAATCCGCGAAGCTCTTTCGGATTCGGTGGCAACCATTATCAATGCTGTTCGCGTCGCATTAGAACGCACACCGCCCGAGCTTTCCGCCGATATTGTCGAACGCGGAATCGTACTGACGGGCGGCGGTGCGCTTTTGAAAAATCTCGATAAACGCCTGACCATTGAAACCGGTTTGCCGGTTGTTTTATCCGACGATCCGCTGTCGTCGGTCGTACTCGGAACCGGCAAAATGCTTTCGGATTTCGAACTCTTAAAGCGCGTGAAATGGGATAATTCATTAATGACGGGAAGTTAAAATCAGTAGAAAGTAGATGGTAGTTAGTAGTTAGGACTGTCAAAATTCTTCTACTGACTACTGACCTGCTGACCTGCTGACTACTGGAAAATGATCGAGCGTAGTCAAAAAGAAGTTTGGAAATTAACGCCCTGGATAATGGTTGCTCTGCTGTTGGGCAATTTTGTCCTGATGGCGTATGATGCGCGGCAAACCGAAACGAATCAGAGAGTTATCAGGGTTTGGGCGCAAACGGTCGCTGATTTTGTGCAATCGCCCGTAACTTCCGTAAGCTCGGGCGTAACGGGTTATTTTCGTTCGATTTCTTCGCTTCGTACCGCGCAGAGTGAAAACGACCAACTTAAAGAACAGGTTCAGAAATTAGAAATCGAAGTTCAAAACGCGAAAAGCCTGACGGATGAAAACGAGCGTTTGAAATCGCTTCTCGAACTCAAAGAACAATCGAAATACAATATTCTTTCGGCGCAGATCATCGGACGCGATGCTTCAGTCTGGTTCAGCACTTCGATTATTAATCGCGGCAGTCTCGACGGCGTAAAATTGAATATGCCGATTGTCACCAACGGCGGACTTGTCGGCAGAGTTACGGCGGTCAGCCCTCTGACGGCGCAGATCGATCTGATAACCAAAGATAAATCCGGTGTCGGCGCGGTTGTCGGTGAACTCGAAACATCGAATACGCTCGGCGTAATCAGCGGTTCGGGCAAAAAGGATCTGCTGGAAATGGGTTATGTGCCGGGCAGTGTCGAAGTCAATGTCGGCGAAATCGTTTATACGACGGGGCAGGACGGCATCTATCCGGCGGGTTTGAAATTAGGCGAAATTATCGAAGTTCGGGCGGGTTCGGCAACCGTTCCGCAGCAGATTTTTGTCAAACCGAGCGCGGGTTTGTCTTCGATGCAGGAAGTCGCGGTTTTATTATACGAACCGCCGCCGCGTCCGAAATACGAAGAAACTCTGCCGAATGCAGTTAAAGACGAATAATATTCAAAATTCCGGGTTTCAGGTTTCAAGTTGTTTGAAATTTTGATTATTGAAGACATCTAATTTGATAGAATTGAAATCATAAACCGATTTTGTTGCTTAAAACGCGAAAAAGACAAAAAACTCGGAACTTGAAACTTGAATCTTTTTTGAATGGAACAGGTAAAAATAACAGTCGCATTAATTATTGCTGTATTGCTTCAGTGGACGCTGCGCAACGTCGCTGAACCATTTGCCTACATTGATTTTCCACTGATTATCGTCGTTTATGCCGCTCTGCAGCGCAGCTCGATCAAAGCTTTGTTTTACGCCACCGCTTCCGGCATTGCCGTTGATGCCTTGAGCGGCGGGCTTCTCGGGGCAAACGGATTTTCTAAAACATTGGTCGCTTTTATCGTTTTGGAGATTGTCCGGCGCGTCTATTTGGACAACCTTTTATTACAGATTCCCGTCATAGCAGGTGCTTGTTTGCTGGATGATTTGGTTTATTACGGGATGCACCGGATGCTCGGGCAAGAGCCGACCGCGCCGTTTGTGACAACAATTGCATATACTGTAATCGGAACGACAATTGTCGGAACTATTACATATTTGATTTTGGATAGTTTTTTCTCGGAAAGCAGATTGCGGAAAAAACGCGAGATATTCGCGCCGCGCCGCCAAACCCGCCGCCGCAATCCGATCCGTTTGGGAAGAAAACCTTAAAATTTTTACCTGTTTGCTTGATTAAAAGTGAAAATGTGAGAGAAGTTTTTGATGACCCTAATTTTCTAAGTTTTGGTGAAAAAAAAGAAAGTCTATATCTGATTTTTCACATTTATGCCGACAATTTAACCTGATTTAATCACCTATAATATAAGCTATATGAAATTAAACGATTACGCGCAAAATTTGAATGTCAGAATCGGCACAATTCAGGTTATCGCCTTTATTTTGTTGGCTCTGCTCGGTGTTCGTCTGTATTATCTGCAGGTTGTTAAAGGCGAGTATTATGAACAAAAAGCGGAAAATCAACGGATTCGCTATATTCCGATTCCTGCGCCGCGCGGAGCGATTTTCGACCGTAACGGCAAGATTCTGGTAGATTCTCGCCCGACCTATAATGTCACGCTTTCCAACGAAATCAAAAAAATGGACATCACCGACCGCATCGAAGATTATGCCCGCGGTTTGAATATGGAAGTCCAATTTTTGACCGAGCGTTTGAATTTGATCAGAAAGCAGCCCGATTTTGAAACGATGGTTTTGAAGGATAATGCGACGATTCAGGACATCAGTTGGGTCGAAGCGCATTCACTCGAATATCCCGAACTCCGCATCGAACTTCAGCCGCAGAGATATTATCCGCATAAGGAAACGCTGGCGCACGTTCTCGGCTATGTCGGCGAAATCAGCCCGAAACAATTGGAAAATCCTGAAACTAAAGCAAAGGGATTTCGCCCCGGCGACATTATCGGCAAAGGCGGGCTTGAACAGAATTACGATGAATTCTTACGCGGCAAGCCGGGTTATCGCAAGGTTATTGTTGATTCTCGCGGACGCATTCAGAGCGAGATCGAAAGAATAGAACCGCAAGCCGGACAAGATCTTCTGTCAACAATTGATCTCGATTTGCAGCTGGCGGCAGAAGAGCAGCTTGCCAATTCAAAAACGAAACGCGGAACGATTGTCGCAATGGACCCGAACAACGGCGAGATTCTCGTGATGGCTTCCGCGCCGTCTTTCGATCCGAATGCGTTTGTTATGCGAAGCGCAACGCCCGAAGGACGCAAGGAATTCTTTAAATATTCTACGGATGAAGAAAGACCGCTCTTAAACCGGGCTATTCAGGGACGTTATCATCCGGGTTCGACCTGGAAAATTCCCGAAGCGGTCGCCGGTTTGCAGCAAGGTGCGATTACGGTGGCTCATTCCAATATCGCGTGCGGCGGCGGTATCACGATCGGAAATAAATTTACGCGCTGTATGGGAAGCCACGGTTCGCCGCCGCTTGGTTATTCGATCACCAAATCCTGCGACGGCTATTATTATCGTCTTGCCTTGAAAATGGGGATTGACGGATTGATTAAAATGGTCGAAGATTTCGATTTTGACAAGCGTTCGGGCATTGATCTGCCGAACGAAAAAATCAGTCAAACGCCGAAGTCTTGGAAACCGATCATCGAAAAACGCGAGGGAAAATGGAGCGACATCCGAACGGTTTATGCTTCGATCGGACAAGATACGGTGGTCGTTACGCCGATCTCGCTGCTGCGGGCTGTTTCGAGCATCGGAACGGACGGAAAAATGTTTGTTCCGCATTTTCTCAAGGAATTTAAGGCAATCGGTGCAATCGGTGAACCGAATACGCCGGAATATGTTCCCGCAAAGGAAAGTTTCGGGTTTGATCGCCCCGAACCGAAAATCGTCGAAATGACTCCCGAACAAAACAAGGTTGTGCTGGACGGAATGTGGGCGGTCGTCAACGGCAGCGGAACGGCGGGAAGAATTCGGATAGAAGATTTTGAAATCGCCGGAAAAACCGGAACGGCGCAAAACTCTTCGCTCGGTTCAGGCGGTGCGGAAGATCACGCGTGGTTTGTTTCATTTGCTCCGGCTTATAAACCGGAAATTGCGGTTATCGCCTTGATTGAAAACGCGGGTTTCGGCGGTTCACACGCCGCGCCTGCCGTCAGAGGCGTTTATGATGCTTATTTAGCTAAAAAAGGTTTTCCGGTTGACGGCGAACAAGTTGCGAAAAAATAACGGGATATTTGCGATT
>CAYUGW010000044.1:6285-13393 GCA_964444245.1 uncultured Blastocatellaceae bacterium
TTTGAAGCAAATTTTTTGAGTATCAATTCAGTTTTACAAACAATAAAAAATCCATTGCCGACTGATTTATGGTTGCCATATTAGAAAAACGAAGTTACAGAGATTTTGACTGGCTGGTAGCATTTCTTGCCATCGCCATTGTTTGTTTCGGTGTATGGCAAATTTATAACGCCCAGCCGACTATGGATTATTGGTCGAAGCAGATCCTCGGTTTGATTATCGCTTTGGTCGCGCTTTTCGTGATAGCCGTTACGGATTACCGCCGCGTCATTGATGCCGCGCCGTTTTTCTACGGTTTCGGCTTGCTTTTGCTGATTTTGGTTTTGATTCCGGGACTCGGCGTAAAAATCAACGGTCAGCGGGCGTGGCTGTTGGTGCCGTTTATCGGTAGGTTTCAGCCGTCGGAATTTGTTAAAATCACGGTCGTTTTGATGCTTGCCAAATATTTCGGCTCGCGCAAAACCGGCACATTAAAGTTTAAAGAGCTGTTGGTCGGCGGTTTGATTTTAGCCGCGCCGATCGCATTGATTATGCTCGAACCGGATGCCGGACAATCTTTGACATATTTTCCGATTCTGGCGGTCGTGCTTTTTCTTTCGGCGGTAAAGATCAGATATGTTATTCTAACGATTGTTCTCGGACTGGTTTTTGTTCCGGTGGCATATATGATCGGAGTTCAAACCGGATTTGTCAAAAATTATCAACGAGAAAGAATTGAAGCGATTCTCGACCCCGAAAATGCCGATCCGCGCGGATTCGGCTATCACACGAATCAATCGATGATTACGGTCGGCAAAGGCGGCGTTACGGGAATTCGGGGAGACACGGAAACTTCGCAAAGTGTTTTGAAATTTCTGCCCGAACCGCACACCGATTTTATTTTTGCGGTAACGGCTGAAAACACGGGTTTTCTCGGCTGCGTTTCATTGCTTTTGGCGTATGCCTTGCTTTTATCGCGCCTGATTACGGGCGCAAGGCAGGCTCCCGACCGCGCCGGAATGCTTGTCATTATGGCAATTGCGGGCGGAATGGCTTTTCAGATATTTATGAATGTCGGGATGGTTTTAGGATTTCTGCCCGTCATCGGAGTTCCGCTTCCATTAATGAGCGCGGGACTTTCGGCGGTTTTATCAACATTTATAGCGATTGGCTTTGTTATCAGCATAAAAATGCGGCGTTTTGTCAATTAAGGAGATTTTTATAAATGGCAAAAGAATTTAATAGAATTAAAACAAAAGAAGTTACGGCGACTTCTCCGAAAAGAAGTTTTTGGGGATATGTCTGGTTTCCGGTTGCGCTTTTATTAGCGTTGTCGGCGGGCGGTTTGACGGGCGTTCTGGCATCATATTATTTAAATAATTCCCGTTATGCGACCGAAGTTTCCGCGCTTGCCACGTATCGTCCGCCGCAGGTTACGACGATTTATGCCGACGACGGCGAAACCGTTTTGGCGGAATTCGCGCTCGAAAAACGGATTCCGATCAAAGAGCAGGACATTCCGAAAAATGTCGAAGACGCTCTTTTGGCAATCGAAGATTTTCGCTATTACCAACATATCGGAATCGATCCGTATCGCATCGCCGGAGTAATCTTTAAAAATGTTACGACCGGAAAAACCGAAGGTGCTTCGACCATTACGCAGCAGCTTGCCAAAAATCTCTTTCTTTCCAAAGAACAAACTTATACGCGAAAAGTCAGCGAATGGATGATGGCACTCGAAATCGAGCGGTTATACACCAAACGTCAGATTCTCGAAATGTATATGAACTACGTTTTTTTAGGCGCGGGTTCTTACGGCTTCGAAGCCGGAGCGCGGACTTATTTCGGCAAACCTCTGAATGATTTGAATCTGGAAGAAGCCGCTCTGCTCGCGGCGATTCCGAAATCGCCGGAATATTCGCCGACGCGCAATATGGAAAAGGCAAAGATGCGGCGCGACATAGTGCTGGATCAAATGGCGAAATATTATCCCGAAAGATATTCTCAGGCTCAGATCGATGCCGCCAAAGCCAAACCGATCAAACTTGCCGATACCGCTTATTATCAATCGCTTCCGAAATCAACGGCGTGGGATTATCCGGTCGAAGAAATCCGCAAATATCTGGAAGACAAATACACGACGCGAGTCGCGCAGGGCGGTTTGAAGGTTTACACGACGATCAATGTCGAAGCACAGAAAATAGCGACCAAAGCCGTGCGCGAAGGTTTGCGCCGCTATGACCGCGGTCGCGGCTGGCGTTCCGATTATCAAAATATTCTTCTTGATGAAAATGAACAGCCGATCAGCGATCCCAAGGAAGCAAGTCGCCGTCTTCAAGCATTCAAACACGCCGATTGGTATGGCGATGAATACGAAGAAGGCGAATATATCAAAGGCTTGATAATGAGCGTTGATAAAGCTACGGATTCGGCAAAGGTTCGCTTCGGCAGATATGCGACAACCATTACTGCCAAAAATATGGGCAGAAGCGGAAAAAAACCGGCAAGCGAATTTCAGCCCGGATTTTTAGCCGAATTTGAAGTTAAAGAAGTTGATGAAGATAGTAGAACATTAACCGTCGAACTCTCGCAAGTTCCGGAAATTCAGGCTTCGATTGTTTCTTTAAACGCCAAAACCGGCGAAATCGTCGCAATGATCGGCGGTTACGATTATCACACCAGCAAATTTAACAATGCGACGCAAGGTTTGCGTCAAACGGGTTCGGCTTACAAACCGTATATTTATACGGCGGCACTTGAATGGGGAATGACACCCGATATGACCGTCAGCGGTGCGCCGATCAAGCGCGGCGGTTGGTCGCCGAAAAATTATGACGGTTCGCACAGCCACGGCAACGTGTCGATGAAGGTTGCGCTGGCAAAATCCTATAATTTGGCGGCGGTTCACCTGCTCGATCAGGTCGGTGTTCAAACCGGAGCGCAGATGGTTCGTCGTTTCGGCATTACGAATCCGATGGCTCCGAGTTTGCCTTCGGCTCTCGGCGCGAGCGAAGCGTCTCTGCTGGAAATGGTCTCCGCTTATTCGACATTTCCGAATAAAGGCGTGCGCGTAACGCCGCATCTGATCCGCAAGGTGTACAGCCGCGACGGAAGTCTTCTGGAAGAGTTTAACGGTGCATCTTCAAAAGTTACGAATGAATATGTTGCGCTCTCGATGGTTGATATGATGCGCGGCGTAACAGCCGGCGGCGGAACTGCGCCGGGCGCGAGTGCGGCAGGTCATCCGCTTGCCGGAAAAACCGGAACGGTCAATGATCACACGGACGTTTGGTTTATCGGTTATACGCCGACGTATGTAACGGGAGTTTGGATGGGAAATCCTTTACGCAAAACATCGCTCGGTTCCGGAATGACGGGCGGCGGCGGCGCACTTCCTTTTTTCAATGCCTTTATGAATGAATATATGAAGGACAAACCGAAGGAAACATTCCCGAAAACTCCCCCGATGCCGACCGATATGAAATCGCAGATGGAACGGCGCAAGCGTGAAGAACTGGAAAAACTCGAAAAAGCCGAGATGGAAGCGAGAAGAAGCGGAATCATCTATGCTCCGGTCAAGAAAACCGACGAAACCGATTCGGATACGACCGGCGATGCCGATACGCTTGCTCCGGGCGGAACAAGCGGAACGGACGGCACAGCTCCGAAACCGAATCCTGTTCCGAAGGGCGAAGATCCGGTGAAACCGCCCGTCAAAGTAACTCCTCCGCCGATTAAAAAGCCTGATCCTCCGGCGGAAAAACCGCAAAGCGAAGGAACAAGACGCAAAGGCAAAAAAGGCGACGGGTAATTATTGTTAAGACTTTTTTAAGTTTGGAGTCCCGCCTTTAGGCGGCAAAACGCCAGCGAAGCGCAGCGAAAAGCCGCCTAAAGGCGCGCGCTCCAAACGCGCAAAAAATGTTCAAGCGAAAGTCCTAATTGTTTAACACGAATCAAAATCAAAGGAGTGAAGTTCAAATTTGAACTTCACTCCTTTGATTTTGCGAAAAAAATTTAGGCAAGAAATCTGCCCAGATAATAGGGCAGCATTTTGCGCCACCAATCCCAATCGTGTCTTACGTCGTGTCCCCAGAGTTCAAGCAGATGCGGAATTCCCTTGGAATGAAGAACGCCCGACAGATCGCGGCTGCGGTCGGGTGCTTCAAACGCGCCCTGTCCGGTTACTATTACAATCGAATCCGCTTGTCTGAGGCGCGGCAAGTGATAATCGTCGTTCAGATTTTTCAGATACATCATCGGATTATTAAAATAAACATTATCGTCATAATAATTTTCCAGATAATTGTAAATATTATAGCTTCCGCTCATCGCAATCGTGCCGCGAAAATCGTCGGAATGTTTGAAATAGCAGTTTGCCGCCAGAAATGCCCCAAGACTCGCGCCGGTCGTCAAGGGGCGTGCGCCTTCGCCGCATTCGTTGCGAATGAGCGGCAGAACCTCTTCCATAATATAGCGGTCGTAGCGCGTTAAAAGTTCGGCTTTCCACTGCGGCGAAGCCTGTTTGTTTAAAAGACTGTGTTTATTAACACTGTTAATCGAATAAGCGCGAATCAATCCCGATTCGATAAACGGTTTGATCGCGTCAATTAAAAGAAAACGCTCGTATTCCAAAAAATCGGCGGCGGCGGTCGGAAACATCAAAAGCGGATAACCCGCGTGTCCGTAAGCCACGAGCGGCATTTCCATTCCGAGATTGTGGCTGTACCACGAAGTTGTATCACGTCGCATAAATAATTTTGCTCCAATAAAATGTTGTTAATAAAATATTTGATTATGAGAGATTAAAAGAAAAACCGTTTAACTGCAAGTTGTTCAAACCGCATAATATTCAGCTTCCCGATGTCATTTTTAATCCGGCAATACCTGTTATAATCAGCAAAATGCAGATAATCCGCGCCGTTTCGCGCGGTTCGTTAAAAATAAACATACTCAAAACGCCCGCGCCGACCGTTCCGATTCCCGTCCAAACCGCATAAGCCGTGCCGAGCGGCAGAGTTTTTACCGCTAATGAAAGGAAATAAAAACTCGCAATCATCGCTCCGGCGGTCAGCAAACTCGGGAAAAGCCGTGTCCAACCCATCGTATATTTCAGTCCGATTGCCCAACCGATTTCAAACAATCCCGCAATAAATAGAAAAACCCAAGCCATATTTTTTCTCCAAATAAGGTTTGGGTCGTCCCAAGATAATTTATTTCCGCACTAAAGCCGTCCCTGGCGCGGTTGTGTGTTAATCACACGAAACTCTAATCTATCAACTAAAAAAAGCGGGCGCAAGTCTAAATATAAAGTGCTGCGGATTTTAAGAGAAAGGCGGATGATTTCTCTTCCTTTTTAAAAGCCATCTCAAAAATAAAATATTTGGTTAAGCAAGCGGTCTTTGACCGCGTTTCACCGTTAATCTGTAAGGGAAACACGGTCAAAGACCGCTTACTAAACTGAGGGGTTAATATTTTTGAGATGGCTTCTAATAAATTATTTCGCGACATTGATTTCTCGCTCGGTCGAGTTATAACCGCCGTTGTCAACGAGATTGCCGTCTTTATCGACGAGTTCGAGTTTGACTTTGTGCGTGCCGCTCGTCCAGCCGGAAAGCCAAAGGGGTTGCCATTTTTCGATAAATTTCGGCTCGCCGCCGTTGACCGAATAACGAACGCGGTATTCGCCGCCGTCGCCCGTCAGTTTCGCGTTCCACAGCCAGAAATCGATCATAATCGGATCGGCATCCGCGCCCTTGTAATCGCCTTTCGGTCGGCTGTAAGTGAGCAGCGGTTTTGCCGGATCAATCGCGCCCGCCTTGCTTTCCTTCATATCCTTGCCTTCAGGCGTGGCTGAGGTGTTGGCATTTGAATTGGCATTCGACATCGTCTGACCGGAATTGGTCGTCGCCGGTTTGGTCGTATCCGCGCCGCCGTCCTTGACGGTAAATTTGATCATCTGAAACGCGCCTTCGTTTTTATAACTCTCGTGCCACGGGCGCGAAGGGAAAACCCGCAAAGTATGTTCGCCGTCGGCAACATTGCGAAGTTCGAATTCTTGTTCGAGATTGTAATAGGCTTCATACGGCTGATTATCAAGAATGACGTGAATATGATTTCCCATCTTGGTTTCCATATCCATCATCGGTTTGTAGCCTTTCAAATCTCCGCTCAAAGCGAGTTTGACCTTGACGGTCGAACTATTAACGGTTGCGCCGTTTTTCGGTTCGATAAACGTCAAGGTCGGTTGCGCTTCATCCTGCGCTCCGCGCTCCTTCATCATATCGGTAATAATTTGCGGCGGCTGAGCTTCGGTCAGATTCAGCGCGGTTGCCGGCGAAGTATCGGTGTTTGTATTCGCCGCGTTGGCGTTTGCCGTATTCGTGTTGGTATTTGTTGCCGGTTCGCAAGCCGCAAGCATTGCGGCGCAGATTAAAAAAATAAATAATTTCGTAAATTTCATAATTCTCCTCCTTGGTATTTCAAGCCGCCAGCGCGGCTTTTGCAGTTTGTTCAATTTTTTCAAAATCGAAAACTTCCGCGAAGTTTTCGATAATTCTGTCTTCAACTTCCGAAAGCGACAGTTCGCGCCCCAAAAGCTGATGCATCGAAGCGACGGGTTCACCTTCGCAGGCGATTATCCGGTCAAAAAAACTCAAATCGGTATTAACATTCAGCGCAAAACCGTGCGTCGTAACCCAACGCTTGATATGAACGCCGATTGCCGCAACTTTTCCTTCTTTTGTGTGAACGCCCGTCAAACCTTCGATTCGGAAAGCTTCGATACCGAAATCGTTCATCGTTTTTATCAAAACTTCTTCGAGTTCGCGCACGTAGCGATGAACGTCTTTGCGTCCCGCGCTTAGATCAATAATCGGATAACCGACGATCTGACCGATGCCGTGATATGTAACTTTGCCGCCGCGATTCGTTTCAAAAACCGCCGCGCCGAGCTTTTTCAAAACCTCGGCACTCGCCAAAACTCCGTCCGTTTTCGCTCTTCGCCCAAGCGTAAACGTATGCGGATGTTCGAGCAGCAAAAGAAAATCCGTCTCGCGCCGCTCGATAACTTCCGCTTCGAGTTCCTTCTGCAACTCCAGTCCGGCATCGTAAGCAAAGCGTCCGAGTCGGC
>CAYUGW010000045.1:0-13348 GCA_964444245.1 uncultured Blastocatellaceae bacterium
CTGTAAAGTTAAGCATCATAGCTATTTACGCGACTTCGTGTCGCACTGTTCCATTACTATCGCTACCCCATTTTGGATAATCTGATGTCAAATATCTTATGGATTCCGATAAAGAACCGGTCATTTATTATCGCTTCCCCAATCCGTTTTTTCGTTCCACAATAATTAAAAACAAATTCAGCTCTTAATTTGCCAACATAATGACATTGTAAAAAATAATGACATACATTATAATAATGTCATTATGATTACGGAAACAACTAAATTATCGGATGGCAACAGAGTAGTCATACCCGCCGCGATCCGTAAAAGTTTGGGTTTGCAAATCGGCGATACGATCACGCTTGTCTTGCAGGAAAACGGGGAAGTCCGGCTTCTGTCTCAAGCCGAAGCAGTCCGGCAGGCGCAAAATCTTGTCCGGCGATTCATCCCTGAAGAAACAAATCTGGTTGATGAATTGATCGCGGAGCGACGTGTCGAAAGCGCAAGTGAATAATCTATGTCAATTAAACACGTCCTGGACGCTTCAGCAGTTTTAGCAGTCTTGAATAATGAAACCGGAGCGAACCAAGTTATTCCGTTATTGCCGGAAGCGGTTATTTCAAGTGTAAATCTGGCTGAGGTCGGATCGAAATTAATCGAAAACGGGATGGATAAAAATACTGCCGAAATTGCCGTTTCAATTATCGGAATCGGTAAGGTGATTGAATTCGATGAAGATCTGGCTTGGGAAGCCGCCGCTTTGCGCCCGTTGACAAAACATTTGGGTTTGTCGCTCGGAGACCGGGCGTGTCTGGCTCTCAGTTCTCAATTGAAAGTTCCGGCGATTACCGCCGACAAGGAATGGGCGCGGATTACATTCTGCAGAATAATTTTAATCAGGTAAATTTAGTTAATAATTGATGACCGCGCTGACTAAACAAAATCTTCCCCAAACTATTAACAAATCAATTATTGATTTTGCCGAATCAACTACGTCGCAAAAACTCAAAAGAGTCAGGGACATTCGCCGCGACAAAATTGCGGCGGTTACTTCCTTTTTTACTTTGATTGAAAAAACACCCGATAAGGTTCAAGTGTCTGATATAAACCAATGGCATCAATGGCTGCTTGAAAGCGGGAACTCACGGTCAAAAGAAAACAATCAAAAATCGCGCGGACTCGAAGAAACGACGATTTACACGAGATTTTCGCATCTGTCCGCTTATTTCGAATGGCTTCGCAAACTTCCGGAATTTGCCGGTTTTCTGCAAATCAATCCGGTCCGGCTGGCAATGCCCAAGCCGCCGAAAAAATATAACTCGCCGAAAGCAAAGGCGTTGACCGATGAAGAACTATCCAAACTATGGCTCTACCTCGAAACCCTTGCCAAAGACGATAAAAACTTGCCCGCCGTGCGGGATTACGCCATCTTCCGGCTGTTTATGGCGACCGGGATGAGACGGGAAGAGATCATCAATATCGGCGCGGGCGATGTCAAAATCGAGGATGATGCGATCTTGATTCACACTCTGGTTAAAGGCGGAACTTACGAGTGGCGCACGGTTACAGATGATGAGGTAAAGACGGCTCTGGAAAGATATTTACGATTGACCAGAAGAAAATCCGCCATCGGCAGGGAAGACCGCGCTCTTTGGATTCGATTTGACCGGGGAGCAAAAATTGCCCAGGCGCAGCATAAAGAGAAAAAAACGGATTACAGTTTTGAGCCGCGTCTTTCCAGTCATAGTTTTGACAAACAGATCAAGCGATATGCCAAAGACAGCGGAATCGGACATTTCCATATTCATCAATTGCGCCACACTTTCGCCCGGATCGTCGCGGAAGACACCGGCAGTCTGATCGAAACGCAGGATGCTCTCGGTCATAAGGATATTCAAACCACACAGATTTATGTTAATCGAATCAGATTTAAGAAAGACAAATTCAGCCGCACGATCCGCAATCGAATTCAGCAGCCGGACAAAGCGGGCGATTGAGCCACAAAGGTCATCGCAACCCATTCGGACAGAGTGCGGGGTGCATCATTGCAAGCCATTCCAAACCCACCAAATCTCGCAATAGCGATGTTTTACAAAGTATACTAAAAGAAACCAAACTCACAAGAAAACAAAATAATACTGAATTCCAACTAAAAAACCGAAAAGGAAAATCATTTGCATTCACGTTCACTTGCCATTCCATTAATCTGCAAAATACAACCATTCATAAAGTTATCAAGACAAATCAACAAAATTCAATTGTTACAGGATTAACAGCAAATTAAGGTTGTATTTTTCAAATGTGTTTTTTTAGTACCATAACTCTAATCAATTTCTTGGGATTCGCTATCGGTATCGGTCTATATACCGTATTGCTTTTATTTTCACTCGCTTACATTTTGTTTGTCGCGCCGCTTTCCAAGCCGGCGGTCATTGAACAAACGTATTTATTAAAAAATTACTGAAATTGATATGGAAAATAAGTTACGAATAGTTATTGCTGATGACGAGCGTCCGGCACGACTTTTTCTGCGGGCAATGCTTGAAAGTTTTGAAGATACGGAAATTGTCGGCGAAGCCGAAACCGGTGTGCAAGCCGTTGAAATTATCGAAGAAGTTAAGCCCGATTTAGCTTTACTTGATTTACAGATGCCCGAAGCAACCGGACTCGAAGCCGTTCGGCTGATAAAAAAGAGATTTATGCCGCTTGTCGCTTTTGTAACGGCTTACGACGAATACGCTTTTCAGGCTTTTGAACTAAACGCCGTTGATTATCTGCTTAAACCCGTAGATCGTTCACGTCTCAGGGAAACGCTGAACCGGGCGCACGAAAGGCTGGACCAAACCGATTTCCGCGAACGCGAGATCGAGAAGATAAAAGCCGCGACCGAAATTTATGAAGAAACAACGCGGAAGGAAGGTTTTCTCGAACGATTACCTCTAAAACACCGCGACGCGATCGTTTTAGTTCCCGTCGGCGAAATCGTGTCGGTTGTTGCCGATGCCGAACTGCTGCAAATTACGACAACGGAGAATCAAAAATATACGATAAACTACCGGCTCAAAGACTTGGAAGCGCGGCTCGAACCGAAGCGATTCGTTCGTCTTTCAAGAGGCACGATCGTTAATTTGGAAATGATTTCGCACGTTCATCCGATGCCCGGCGGAACTTTTCAGGTTTCGCTCAAAAACAATCAACAACTGAATGTCAGTCGTTTGCAGTCGAGAATCTTCCGACAGCTTTATTTACGAATCTGATTCCGAAAGGGCTTGTCGGAAATTTTTCGCATAAAATCAGCTTTTTCGTAAAAAGTGCCGAGTTCCGTGACGCATTTTCAAATATAGGTTGCCCTTCGGAAATGCAGACTGCGTAACGCGAACGGTTTCAAAAGGTACGGGCGGAATTGGTTCAGATCGCAACGACATAAAAATCATTTCTCCTTTATGTTTTTCGAGAATGACAAATTACATCTTTTGAATTCGCTAACAGATCCGTGGCTGTCACTAACCCCGAACGGAGGTGACAAAAGGCAGTTTTTCGTCTAAAAAATGTTGACCAACTGACCCTGCTCCGTCATGGACTATCCGGCTGATTTAATCAATGCTGCGAAGGAAAACTCATTAGGTATGTTTAACTTTTAGCTTGCTAATATAGCCCATTCATTGAAATTTTGTTTTTTTACTCAGGACTTAAATCGTAAAATCAAACCTTAGGTACGAAAAATCCACCCCGGTATTGAAATTTAATCAAATAGTGAGAAATCAAACACTTCGGCGAACGCTTTTCTTTTTGAGTCTGGTATTGTTTAGCACCGTACTGTCGAGTTCGGCGCAAGAGAAAACCGTTTCTCCATCTGAAGAGGCGATTCAAATTGTTCGTACCGAGTCTCCACCTAAAATTGATGCTGTAATGGAAGATGGCGAATGGGATAATGCTGTGCGTGTTGAACTTACGCATCAGTTCGCACCGCAACAATTAGCCTCCGCAACGGAAAAAACAGAAGTTTACCTGCTCTACGACAAAACTCATTTATACATAGCTTTTCGCGCTTTCGACCGCGATCCGTCGGCGATTCGCGCTCCGGTTTCCAAACGTGATGCAATTGGTTTCGATGATTTCGTTTCTTTGTGGCTCGATACTTTTGATGACCGCCGCCGCACATATGTTTTTCGTTTTAATCCGCTCGGCGTTCAGGAAGACGGCATTTTCACCGACAGCGAGTCCGAAAATTTAACTTGGGACGGAATCCTCCAATCGAAAGGTGCAATAAATAGTGACGGTTATTTTGTCGAAGCGGCAATTCCGTTTAAATCTTTACGTTTTCAAATAAACGCCGAAAAAAAGTGGGGAATTCATCTTTTTCGTAAAATTGCCCGTAAAAACGAACAGACTTCGTGGCGAAAAATTTCGCCCGATAAAGAAAGTTTTTTAATTCAGATGGGCAATCTGACCGGACTCGAAGATATTTTTGCGGGCAGAACACTGGATTTGATTCCGACCGCTACTTTATCTAATAGCGGAAACCGCGAAGCGGATTTAACCGCCCCGACCGGCGGGCGATTAAACAGTGTGAATAAGCTGGATCTCGGTTTAACAGCCACTTATACACTGACTCCGAACTTAACATTATCGGCAACGGTTAATCCCGATTTTTCTCAGGTCGAAGCCGATGTGCCGCAAATCAATGTTAATCAACGCTTTCCGCTTTTTTTTCCCGAACGCCGTCCGTTTTTCCTCGAAGGCGCGGAAATTTTTCGCGGCGCATACGAAGCCGCGCCGCGCCTCGTTGATACGCGGCAGATTATTGATCCTGATTGGGGCGTAAAACTAACGGGAAAAATCGGGAAAAATACGATTGGATTTCTTTCTGCGTCGGACAATGCTCCCGGCTTGCAACTTGCGCCGGACGATCCCGATTATAATAAAAACGCTCTATTCAACATCGTGCGATACAGCCGCGACATTCTGCGTCAATCGAACATCGGTTTTTTCTTAACCGATCGCCGTTTCGCCGGCGGCTCGAATACCGTCGGGGCTTTAGACGGACGCATCAGAATTAACGACAAGCAGTTATTCGCTTACCAGTTTACTTATAGTAAAACAAAGGAATCGGACGGCACCCGGCGCGAGGGCGGCGGAAGCTATATGGTTTATAACTATGAAGACCGTAATTGGGAATTCAGTATTTCAGATTCGCATTACGCCCGAAACTTCAGCACCCAGACGGGTTTTATCCGTCGCACCGGGGTTGATCGAACTTACCTCTATCTGGCACGAGCGTTTCGCCCGAAGGAGAAAAGCTGGTGGGTAAAGATACGACCATTTACGGCTGCACTTGCTTTGCGGGGAACGAATGGCAAACTCGATGAATCTTTTCTCGATCCGGGTTTGGATATGGAGTTTGCGCGCGGAATTTCAGTTTACTCGTTTTATTCATTTCGCCGCGATAATTTTTTAAATCGTGGGCGAACGACCTCCGCTTTCGTGACTTATTATACGATTAACTCTTTCAAAAAAATTGCATTTGACGGCTTTTTTGAAATCGGCAGCGGCGTGAATTTTAACGAGTTGCGACCTGAAACCGGCAAACTTCTAAACAGCAGTCTGACCGTTACTTTGCGTCCTTTCGTTAAACTCAACAGCGAGTTTTTGTGGGTCAAAAGCAGTCTGCAAAGCCGCGTAAACGGAGATTCTCTTTTTGCTCAGGACATTTATCGTAACCGCACGACGTATCAGCTGACGCTTTTTCAATCTATTCGGTCAATCATAGATTACGATACGCTGCAAAGAAGACTCGGTTTGAGTTTTCTTTATGCCTATACGCCGAAACCTAACACCGCCATTTACGTCGGCTACGGTGATGCGTTTTTTAACGATATCGATCCGTTGACCGGAAACCGTGAGCCGGGTTTTTATCGCCAGAATCGCACTTTATTTACTAAATTTTCATATAATTTCCGTTTTTGAGGTGTGACTGATGGCAACTATTATTTTTTGCATCCATCCGATTTCAGGCGCGGTCAACGCCAGTTTAAAAACGGCAAAAGATTTACAAAGCCGCGGGCATCAGGTGTCATATCTCGGTGTTGCCGATTGCGAAGAATTGGTTCGACCTAACGAAGTGGAATTTATTCCGATATTTGAAAAATGGTTTCCGAAAGGATATGTCGCCGAGAGAAAACGGACGGCATCATTTACCGGTCTTGATGCAATTCGCGAAGGACGCAAAACAGCCAGCTGGTTCAAATCTTTTATGGATGCCCTGATAGCGGAAGACAGAAAAGAATTTCAACGGATCGTGGAAAAAAAACGCCCCGATTTAATGATTATCGTTCCTTCGACCTATCATTCGCTCATCTGGGCATTACTGGCGTATGAAGCCGGTATCAAGAGCATTTATTTTCACGATACACTCGGTCGTTCCGCCGATGCGGTAATTCCTCCGATTACCTGTGATTTTATTCCGGACGACAGATTATTGTCCAAAATCAGGACAACCGCAGCGTGGCAAAGATTTTTTCTGGAAAGGTTTTTTTACCGAAAATTATTTTCAGTTCTCGGAATGGATTTAAATTGGACGCGAATCATTAAAAAGTTAGCCGCTGATTTTAAATATCCGATTGAGCAAATAGATATGAGCGACCTCGTATCGCCCAAGTTGAAACTGCCGGAATTGGTGCCGTTTCCGGCGGAATTCGATTTTCCTCATCCCGAAAAGGTAAACCGGTATTATATCGAACCTTCCATTGATTTGAAGCGAAAACAAATTCATTTCCCTTGGGAGAAACTCGACAGCAATTGCCCGCTGATTTACTGTGCTTTGGGAAGTTTGCCTTATCTCAAAAAGCACGAATATCAAAAGTTTTTCCAAATCGTCATTGAAGTAGCGCGTTTGCACGAAAATTGGCAATGGGTTCTGAGCGTCGGCAATGAACTCGACGAAGATGACTTTGAATCCGTCGGAGCAAACGTCATCATCATGCAGCGATGTCCGCAACTGGAATTACTCAAACGAGCTTATATTATGATCACTCACGGCGGTACAAACTCGGTCATGGAATGTATTTTTTTCGGCGTGCCGATGGTAGTCTTTCCACTCGGCTTCGATCATCCCGGAACTGCTGCCAGAGTGGTTTTTCACGGTCTCGGAGTAAGAGGGGATATTCGCAAAACTACGACGGAAAGTTTGCAGTCCTTAATTACAACTGTTGATAAACATTCCTGTTATCAATCACAAGCGAGAATTATGCAGCGTGCTTTTCAGGAAAAAGAAACCGCCCAACCCGGTTTGCAGATTATCGAAACTCTTATCGGTCAAAAAAGAACGAACGATTATCGGTATTAGCGTCAAATCACCGGACGGAATATAGGAGGAGGCGGTCGGTTGATTTTAGATTTCAAATGAAGAAACTTGCAATTTTTCTTTTACGTTTTTCGCCGCGGATAGCCGTCGGCGCGGTTATTGCGGGGGTTATCGCCGGAGTCGGCAATACCGGGTTACTCGCCGTCATCAATGCTGCTCTCAATCGCAGCGATTCGGAAAAATCCGATTTGCTTTGGATTTATTGCACTCTCTGTTTTCTGTTGATCGCCAGCCGTAGCATTTCTTGGGTTCTTTTGATTCAACTTGCCCAACGGATAACTTTTAATCTTAGACTCAGACTTTCAAAACAGATACTTTCCGCGCCCCTCAAACATCTCGAAACGCTCGGTGCGCCGCGCTTATTGACTTCATTGACGGACGACGTGACGGTTATTTCCAATGCCCTGATTTTAATTCCGATTTTTTGTGTTCACGCGGCGGTTGTGACGACCTGTCTGATTTATCTCGGCTGGCTTTCGTGGCAAGTTCTTCTGGGCGTTTTATGTTTTATGCTGATCGGGGTTCTTTGCTATCAAATTCCGCTCGGTAAAGCCTTAAATTACTTGGGAAAAAGCCGTCACGAACTCGACGCTCTGCTCAAACATTTCCGTGCCTTGACCGACGGAATTAAAGAACTGAAATTAAACCGGCTGCGACGGCGCGACTTTCTGGGCGAGCATCTTGAAATTACCGCCGAATCTTATCGCCGCAACGCTTCAACCGGCGAAGCGATTTATGCCGCCGCCGCCAGTTTCGGACAACTGCTTATTTTTATTTTAATCGGTTTGCTGATTTTCGGACTTCCGATGTGGCACGAGACCGACGCACAGATCTTGACCGGATATTGTTTGGTGATTCTTTATATGATGACCCCGCTCGATGTCATTATGAATTCACTGCCGGCTTTCGGACGCGCCAGTCTTGCTCTCGGCAAAGTCGAAGAACTCGGACTATCTCTGCAAGCTAATATCAGCGAAAATGCTGTAGAAGACTGTCTTCTAGAATCAACTTCATTCAAAAAACTGGAACTGTCAAATGTCAAGCATTCATACCGGCACGACAGCGACGAACTGAATTTCACGCTTGATTTATCGGGATTGAGTTTTCAGCCGGGTGAAATCGTTTTCCTCGTCGGCGGCAACGGAAGCGGCAAATCAACCCTGGCTAAAGTCATCACCGGTTTGTATCCGCCTGAAGCCGGAGAAATTCGACTCAATGGACAATTGATCACCGATCAAAATCGGGAAAGCTACAGGCAGATGTTTTCCGTTGTCTTTTCCGATTTTTACCTTTTCGAGAATCTGCTCGGACTTCCGCCGCATTCGCTCGACGCGCAGGCACATGAGTATTTGGAAAGATTACGGCTCGCACACAAAGTTCAGGTAAAAAACGGCGCATTTTCAACCGTTGCACTATCACAGGGACAGCGCAAGCGTTTAGCGTTACTGACCGCGTATTTGGAAGACCGACCATTTTACGTTTTTGACGAGTGGGCTGCCGACCAAGACCCTTTATTTAAGGAAATCTTCTATTTGCAGATTCTGCCCGAATTGAAAGCGAAAGGAAAATCGTTATTGGTAATCAGCCACGACGACCATTTTTATCGCATTGCCGACCGCATCGTAAAACTGAATTACGGAAAAATCGAGGAAATCAACTCCGGCGGTTCTATTAAAAACGTCGCGGGTAAAGGCATTTGAAATAATTCGCTTTAACTGCTCTCCCGCGCGAGATAAATAATTTCCGATTTTTGTTGTTTCAGCTTCAGGCGATTAAACCTCGCTGTTTGCGATGTGCGCCATCTGTATCTTGAATAAATCCATTGATTTAGTTTTGTAGTAGTTTTATTAAAAAGAACTGCGAGTAAATAATAATTTCGAGTATCGTTCACATATATATCAGTCTGACTTGAATCAAAACAAAAAATTAACGCGATATAAAAATAACTATCGAATATTAAAACGAATGACAAATAGAACAATTTACCGAAATATTTTTGCTTTCCATGACAAATTATCTCTAATATTTGTATTACTTGCAGTTTCTGCAATTGCAGTTAATGCCCAAACGGCAACAGCGACATTAAGCGGAACCGTCACGGATCAAAACGGTGATGTCGTGTCGGGTGCGGAAGTCTCGGTTGCCAATGAATCTCTCGGTCTGCTCCGGCAAATCATTACCGATGAAGGGGGAAATTTTAACTTTTCGCTGTTGCAGCCCGGAACTTATCGGGTTACTGCCCGGCGTGACGGATTTGCGCCGAGCGAAATTCCCGCGCTCCGGCTTAATGTGGGCAGCCAGGAATCTTTAAGAATCACGTTGACCGTCGGCGAGGTCGGTGCAACCGTCGTCGTTCAAGACCAGGCTTCGTTGGTCAATGAGTCTCCGGCAGTCAGCACGGTTGTCGAACGGCAGTTTGTCGAGAATCTGCCGCTTAACGGGCGTTCCTTTCAATCTTTGCTCGAATTAACGCCGGGTGTCGTCTTGACCAAATCCGATTTTTTCCAGCAGGGACAATTTTCCGTAAACGGTCAGCGACCGAACGCGAATTATTTTACCGTTGACGGCGTTTCGGCGAATGTCGGTGTCAGTTCGGGCGCATCGCTCGGTCAATCGGCGGGCGGCAGCCTGCCCGCTTTTGCGGCAACGGGCGGCACGAATAATCTGGTTTCGGTTGACGCTCTTCAGGAATTTCGGATTCAAACTTCAACCTACGCGGCGGAATTCGGACGCACTCCGGGAGCGCAGGTGCAGCTTATCACCCGTCCCGGCACAAACGATTTTCGCGGTTCGCTTTTTAACTATTTCCGTAATGACGTTTTCGATGCAAACGACTATTTCGCCAACGCCGCCGGATTGCAGCGTCCTGCGCTTCGCCAGAATAATTTCGGCGGAACTTTCAGCGGACCGGTTTTCCTTCCGAATTATAGCGGACGCGATAAAACTTTCTTTTTTATATCTTATGAAGGCTTGCGGCTGCGTCAGCCTCAGGTCGCGACCAGAAGCGTTCCGACTTTGGCAGTAAGACAAGCCGCTCCGGCACAGGTAAGACCGTTTTTCGACGCTTTCCCGATTCCTAACGGCGCGGATTTGGGCGACGGTTTGGCGGAATTTTCGGCAAGTTTCTCTACGCCGACCAACTTGGATGCGACGAGCGTTCGGATCGATCATAATTTCAATGACCGCTTTTCCATCTTCGGCAGATTTAATTACGCGCCGTCCGATACCGAAGCACGCGGCGCACTCGATTTTCTTAACTTGAACGAAGTTGACGTTTCTAAATTTAAAACTCAAACCTTGACTCTCGGTTCGACGATGATTTTTAACTCGAAAGTAAATAATGAACTCAGGTTCAATTTCAGCAATGTGCGCGGCAGAGAATTTCGGCGGCTCGATGATTTCGGCGGCGGAACGCCTCCGCCCGATTCCATTCTGTTTCCGTCCGGCGTTACGAGCGAAAACGGATTATTCGCGCTTTTTCTCGCCGGTTCGGCGAATTTCTTTGTCGGCGAAAACTCCAATAACCGCCAGCGGCAGATTAATATCGTAGATAATTTATCGGTTCAGGTCGGTTCGCACGCTCTCAAATTCGGCGTGGATTACCGGCGTATGACTCCGATTTTCAATCCGCGCAATTATACGCAGGTGCTGTTTTCCTTCGGCGGCATAGAAAGTGCGCTGACGGGCAACATTGATCTCGCGCAAATATCGGCGGATGATACCGATTTCTTTCCGGTTTTCGATAATTTTTCGGTTTACGCGCAAGACACTTGGAGAGCGTCGAAACGGCTGACGCTGACCTATGGTTTGCGCTACGAAATTAATCCGGCACCGGGCGAAAGCAACGGAAATCTTCCGTTTACGGTCAGCGGCATCGATAATCCGGCAAATTTGACACTCGCGCCGCCCGGTTCGAAATTTTACGAGACGACCTACAATAATTTCGCTCCGCGCTTCGGAGCGTCTTATCAGTTGTCGGATCGCGCAGGACGTGAAACGGTCATCCGCGGCGGTATCGGAATCTTTTATGATCTCGGCAACGGTGCGGCGGGCGAAGCGTTCAGTTTCGGAACCGCGCCATACAGTCGTTCGACGCTGCTGTTCGGTGTTCCTTATCCGCTTTCCGATGCCAATGCGACACCGCCGCCGCTCAATACCAATCCGCCCTTTTCAGGAACAATTTATGCTTTCGACCGCGATTTCAAATTGCCTTATTCGACGCAATATAATATTACGGTTGAACAGGCTTTAGGACGAGACAATACGATCACAGCATCTTATGTCGGTTCGATTAATCGGCGTTTGACGCGCTTTGAAAGACTGCTTAATCCGACAGAGAACTTTTCGCAGGTAGATGTCATTCGCAATCGTGCCGAATCGGATTACAACGCTTTGCAGGTGCAGTTTCAGAGACGTTTGTCGAGAGGCTTTCAAGCACTGGTATCCTACACATTTGCAAAATCTCTCGATACTGTTTCGGATGAATCAACCATTAACGCGCCGGCAAATCTTCTGGATATTAATCTCGACCGCGGTCCGTCCAATTTCGACGTGCGCCATTCGTTCACGGCGGCGTTTACTTACAATATTCCGGCTCCATTTGAAAACGCTGCACTCCGAAAAATCTTCGGCGGCTTTTCTTTTGACGGAATTATCCGCGCCAGAACCGCCGCCCCGGTCAATGTCGTGACGGGAACCGACC
This sequence comes from uncultured Blastocatellaceae bacterium, assembly GCA_964444245.1. Classification (GTDB taxonomy): domain Bacteria; phylum Acidobacteriota; class Blastocatellia; order Pyrinomonadales; family Pyrinomonadaceae; genus JAHCHG01. Next base: position 12,048 of record CAYUGW010000045.1, read on the forward strand.
CGCTTGGACTGGGATTGAATGTCGTGCGCCCGGATGTTGTTCCGAATGTTTCTTTTTACATTGACGATCCGACCGTTGCGGGCGGACGACGATTTAATCCGGCGGCTTTCGCCGCACCGCCGACCGATCCTGACGGTAATTTTATCCGTCAGGGAACTTTAGGACGCAACACGCTGCGCGGTTTCGCGGCTCGGCAGCTAGACATCGCTCTACGTCGTGAATTCGGCTTTACCGAGCGCGTAAAACTGCAATTACGTGCCGAACTTTTCAATGCGTTCAATACGCCGAATTTTGCCGATCCGAACGGTGTTTTGTTTGATTTCGACGTAAGCACTCCGAACCCGATTTTCGGACGCTCGACGCAAATGCTCGGGCGCTCGCTCGGTGCCGGCGGCGCGAACGGCGGATTTAATCCGCTCTATCAGATCGGCGGACCGCGTTCGGTGCAGTTCGCCCTTAAACTATTGTTTTAATCACTGGTAAATGACGGCACGGGTTAACAAATCTTTTGCCGTCATTTGCACTCAGCTTTTTTAGATTGATGATTATTTATTCCAGAATACTAACGGCAATCTTGGTTGTCTTCGCTTTTTTCGTTTTGTCGGGTTGCGGACTTGTGAGCAAGCGGCAAGCAAACGTCGCAGAAAAAACTTTCAGCGGTGCGCCGACCGAAAATATCAAAGAAGGGAGCGTTGCCGATTACGATCCGAACACGGATTATTTTCCTGAAAAAGCGACTATTCGCCACTCAAAACAGCTTGAGGTCGAATATCACAAAAATTATAAACTCGTCACCGTCAACATTCGCGGCAATTCCCAGAATCAGCACCGCTATCTGCTTGTGCAGCGCGGCACGCCCCGCCCCGAAGGTTTTGAAGGTGTCAGAACAATCGAAGTTCCAGTCCGCAATTTTGCCTTGATGAACTGGCAGCACGCATATGCCGTCGAGATTTTAAATCTGCACGACCGCCTGCTCGGTGTGGACAGTTTCGATTCGTATTCCGCGCCGGGCATCGTCAAGATGATCAAAGAAGGAAAACTCGTAAATACGCTTTACGGCTTTCACAAATCCAACCCGGAAGCATTAATCGGTTTGAACGCAGATGTCGTGATTATGTATTTCTGGGACGATCCGGCGGAAGATTCCAATCCGAAACTCGATGAAGCCGGAGTCAAAACCGTCTATGCGGCGGATTCGCTCGAAACATCGCCGCTCGCGCAAGCCGAATGGCTTAAACTGGACGCGCTTTTTTTCAATCGGGAAAAGGATATGGAAACGTATTTCGACGGCATTTCTGAGA
>CAYUGW010000046.1:0-13271 GCA_964444245.1 uncultured Blastocatellaceae bacterium
CGGAAATCTGTTTGACGTAAAACTTAAAGCAATCGAAAATCTCGCGTCGGTCGGCATCAAAGTTACGCTCGTAACGACGATTGTCAACACGATCAACAACGACGGCATCGGCGACATCGTAAAATTCGCCGCCGAGAATATTGATAAAGTTCAAACCATCGCATTTCAGCCGGTTTCGTTTACGGGACGCGATGAAGACGTTTCCGACAAAGACAGAATCGAGCAACGCTATACGCTCGCCGGAATGGCGCAGGATTTGGACACGCAGATGGACGGAACGCTCAAACCTCTGCGCGATTGGTTTCCTTTAAGTTCTTATTCCGCATTTACTTCGGTAATGGATATGCTGCAAGGGGCGGACGCGCCCTGGGGCTGGTCTTCGTGCAATTGTCATCCGAACTGCGGGATTTTTACGCTGATGATCGTCAACAAACAATCGGGCGAAATCCGTTCTTTGTTCGAGTTTTTCAATTATGAGCAATTTATGAAGGATGTCGCGACGATCACCGACACGGCTCGCGGGAAAAAATTGACGATGGCGCAACTCGGGATGGCGATTATGCGGAATTACGACGCTTCAAACGCGCCCGAAGGTTTTCCGGTTTCGCAAATCTTGAATCTTTTCAAACCTTCGTCCGCCGATTCCAATTCCGACCGCAACGACCGGATGAAGCAAGAAAAAACGGAAGAAGACGTTTGGCGCGTGCTTTGTGTCGAGGGAATGTGGTTTCAGGATTTGTTTAACTACGATTTCCGCCGCACCGAAATGTGCGTCATTCCATACGGCACGCAGGAAGGCGAAGTTTCGTTTTGCGCTTATAATACGGGAGTCGGCTGGCGGCAGATCATCGAAGAAATGCACAAAACCGCGAGTTTGGGCGAATGGTATCAAGAACACGGTCGCCACGCGGTTTACGCCAAGGGCAAGGAAGTTCCGGGCATCAAAAAAGCGCGTTCGATCTCGCTGCCCGTGATTGCCAACATCATTTCGGAAGACAACGACGCGCCGACCGTCACGCCTTATTTGGTCGAAGAAGACGAAGCCGAATTGGTCGAAACGATGAAAGTCTAGGTTTATTTTAGATTTTAGATTTTTGATTTTCGATTGGTTTGAAATCCGAAAATATAGATTAAAACCGGTATTAAAGCAAAAAAGCGATATTCGTTCTGTAGTGAATATCGCTTTTTTTATAAAAAAAATTCAATTATTTGGCAAATTTCCGGGTTATTGGTAGTTTAGTACATAAATCAATCGAAATTTATTAAATATTTGACGGCGAAGTTTGCCAAAATTCGGGCTTTAAAGATTTATTTTTCAGGAATTTATATGAAGAGTTTTATTTCAAGGGGTATTGTTTTTTTATTTATAGTTTTAATCGCGCAAGCGGTTTTTGCACAAAAGCGGATTTATCTCGCGCCGGACGATCATACCGATTATATGTGGACGGCAAATGAGGCGGTATATGAAAACGCTTTTTTGACAATGACCGATTATTATCTCGACCGGATGGATGCGACCGAGGGAAATCCCTCGCCGTATCAAGCGCGTTGGAATGCCGACGGCAGTTTCTGGATGTGGGTTTATCAACAAAACCGCTCCGCCTCGCAATTTCAAAGGCTCATAAACCGCATAAACAGCGGACATTTCAGCGTGCCGCTCAACGCGCTGGTTTTATCAAACGGCGGAACTCCGGCGGAAGCGGTTCTGCGCGGAATGTATTATCCGGGCAAGATCGAGCGGCAATACAAGGTTGAATTTCCGATTGCGATTGCGATGGAAAATCAGACTCTGCCCTTCGGATTGACATCGCTCTGGGCTGGTTCGGGAGCGAAATATTCCTGGAAAGGCGTGTGCGGATGCGCCTCGCGTGTTCCACATCAAAACAACCGCGACCGCGAGATTTATTATGCCGGCGGACGCGACGGAAGCCGCATTTTGATGAAATGGAATTCGTTTCTTCTCAATAACAGCGAGACGATCGGCGGTTATGCCGAAGGTCGCAACCCGACCGCAGCGGTTAATTTTGTCGATACCAATTCTATTTTTACATCGCGTTATCCTTTTCCCGTGATCGGAATTTTCGGCAAAGGACACGACGATCTAATGACGACCGACAACGAATTTATCACCGCCGCGCAAGCATTAACGAATGCCAACCGGCAGGTCATCGTATCGAATCAGCTCGATTTTTTTCAGGATTTCGAAGCCAATCACAGCGCGCAGATTGAAACCTTTGCAGGAAGTTTCGGCAATGAATGGGAACTCTATTCGGCTTCGATGTCGGAAGTTTCGGCGCGGGTCAAACGCGCCACGGAAAAACTCAGAAATGCCGACGCACTTGCCACGCTCGTTTCTTTAAAAAATCCCTCGTTTATGAACAATCGGATCGCCGCGCGTGATAAGGCGATGATCAATTTCGGTTTGTATTTTGAACATAACTGGACGGCGGACGGTCCGGTTTCGCGCACCGACAGAGCAAATTGGCAGCGGCAGATCGAAGGCGAAATTACTTCTTATGTCAACAATCTGCACGACGATGCAAAAAATCAACTCGGCACATTTATCGCCCGAAGCGGTTCGAATACGAGATTTTATGTTTTCAACTCTCTGAGCTGGGCGCGAACCGATTATGCAGATTTTGCCGTCAGCAATACGAACACGGTTCACGTGGTTGATCTGACGACCGGACAGCAAGTGCCTTCGCAATACGTCACGGTTGACGGACAAACTTATTTAAGAGTCTTGGCAAGCAACATTCCTTCGGTCGGGTATAAGGTTTTCGAGATCAGAAACGGCGCGGGAACTTCATTTTCAAATGCGGCAACAATCAGCGGAAATGTCATCGAAAACGATTTTTACCGCGTGACAGTTTCAAATACGGGCGCGATCACGAGCCTGATTGACAAAACGCGTGGAAACCGCGAATTTGTCCGCGAGATAAATGACCGAACCGTCAACGATCTCGGCGGCAGCGGCGGAAGTTTGACGGTTGAAAACTCGGGCGCGGTCAGCGTAACTCTGCGGGCGACTTCTTCGAGTCCGCGCGCCCATACCTCGCGCATCACGTTTATCCGCGACACGAATCGCATCGAGATTCGCAACGATATTACGCAGAATTTCGGCGAATCGCTGGTCTGGAGCCATTCGTTCGAAATTGATTCGCCGGATGTCTGGCACGAAGAAGTCGGTGCGGTGATTCGCGCCAAACTTATTCCTAACGGCGGACATTATTCGGCGCGAAGTGCGCGTTATGATTGGCTGACGATCAATCATTTTGCCGATATGTCGGGCGGTGGTGTCGGCGTAACCCTTTCAAATGCGGATGCTTATTATATGAGCCTGGGCAACAGCAGTGATTCTGAGCTTGATACGAACACCCCGCAGATCAATATTCTGGCAGGCGGACAGGTTGACGGCGATGATCTGGGAATCCCGAATCAAGGCGGCGATTCGCAGTTTTTGCAAAGATTCGCCCTGCAAACGCACGGCGAGTTTAATCAAACGTCGGCGATGAAATTTTCGCTCGAACATCAAAATCCGTTCGTTACGAGCGCAGTTACGGGAACAAATCCGTCATACCCGGAAAATAATTATTCATTTTTGACGATTTCCGATCCGGATATTCTTCTCTGGGCTTTAAAACCCGCCGAAGACGGAATCAATCAGGGTATTGTTACGAGAGTTTGGAATCAGGGAAATTCGGGGCGCAGTTATACTCTGTCGCTTGCGCCCGATATTTTATCTGGGAAAAGGACGACGCATATCGAAACCGACATCACCAATGCAAGTATCATCAACGGAAATCTGTCGGCAGCACTCGCCGCCAATCAGATACAAACACACCGTTTACAACTTTCGCTGACTGCGCCGACGGCGGCAAGCGTTTCGGGCAGAGTTTTGTTTCACGGCAGAGGACCTTTCGGCAAAGTCAACATAACTCTGATTGATTCGACCGCCGGTGTTACCCACCGACTCAAAACAAACGGAAACGGCGAATTTATTTTCCCGAGTATTCCGATCGGCAATGAAATCTCGGTTTCCGCCTCGCGGATCGGCTTTTCATTTACGCCGCCGACGCAATTTTTTACGCATAACGGAACACTCGAAAATGTGAATTTTACGGGAAACTATCGCGGATTGTAATTTGAGAAATCGAGAAATGAAAAGTGAGAAAAGATATGTTTTTCCTTGCCTGAAATATCACTTTTCACTTTTCATTTCTCGTTTATTCCGAAATTATTTCAATCCCTGATTTTCGTTGATGAAAACAATCTGCGAACTCGGAGCCGTAAATCACACGCCCGCTTGGATAGTCATTCGTTATTTTTATAAATCTTCTAAAGTTTTTCCAAAAACTGCCGAAAAGAAATAGCAGCGTTTTGTTTAAATCCGAAACGCAATCATAGAAAATCCCTAAAATTATGATTTCACCAGCTTTTATCAGTGGAAATATCCCGACACCGGTTTTTCAAAACCGGATAAATATTGAAACGCTCCTTGAACAAAGAATGTCGCCCGCCCCGCAAAGCCTGATGCGTCTGCTCTCGCTTTTGCGCGATTATTCAACGCCGCGCAGCGTTTTAATTGAAACAATCAACTACGACCCGGTTCTGACGGCAAGAGTCCTGCGCCTTGCCAATTCGCCGATTTATTCGTTTGAAAGAGAAATTATTCTGGTAGATATGGCACTGACAGCCATCGGCAGTCAGGCGATTTACGATATTGTCATTATCGAACTGGCTTCGCGGGCGGTGAGCAACGGCGCAAACCGTACGAAAACCTTTCGCCGCATCTGGGAACATTCAATTGCCGTCGCCATTCTTACCCGAAAAATCAGCTGTATGCTGGAAATGCGCGGGCAGGAAGAATCTTTTATCTGTGGACTTCTGCACGATTTCGGCAAATTTATTCTTTTAAATCATCATTCGAAAACCTACGAGGAAATCTTGAAAATAGATGACGAATTCGAGATGCTCAAAGCCGAATATGAGCATTTCGGCTACAATCACACGGAGATCGGTTCGCTGATTGCGCGTCGCTGGAATTTACCGGACGAAATCTGCTACGCGATCTTGAATCATCACAATTCATCACAATCGGACACCCCGCGTTTTGTCGAACACATTATCGAAGTTGCCGACACTGTGGCAAATATCAATGGTTACGGCGTTCGCAAGGAAGACGAAAGCAAACTGGAATTTAGCGAATCGGCAATGAAACTCGGACTCTCAACGCATTTTCTCGAAAATGTCTGGGAATCTTCCGAAGACCATATTGCCGAAGTAATCAGAACTTTCGGCTAGAAGTTATTTCAAAAATAAAATATTTGGTTAAGCAAGCCGCTCTCAAGACCGCGTTTCACCGTTAATATATCAGGGAAACGCGGTCTTGAGAGCGGCTTGCTTAACGGTGTGTATTTTTGAGATGATTGCTAATAAAATTCTCTCTATTCGTGTAAAACAAAGTATCAAATTAAACCGAAACTCGATCAAATTATCTCAATAATTTTCCGCAAATCTTCCGCCGCATTTTCGCTTAAATGAACACGCAGGGCGCGTCTTTCTCTGTTTAATAAAACCTGAAAATCACCGCGCGCCTGCGCCGCTTTGACCGCGCCGAACGTATATTTTTGGTGCGGAACGCCGAAATCTTCAGCATCTTCCGAAGTGATTTGCAGAAAAACGCCGTTGTTTGCGCCGCCTTTGTAAGCCTGTCCGGTCGAATGCAGAAATCTGGGACCGAAGCCGAGCGCAGTCGCCGCGAGCTTTTGCTCGAAAACCTTTTCGCGGATTTCCTGCGTCAATTTCAGGTTTTCCGCGTTTCTTTCGATATAGGCGAGCAGCGCAAAATAATCGTTTTCCTGAATATGCGCCAGATGCGCTTCCAGAAATTTGGCGAGCGTTTTTTCTGCGCCGACATATTTTTCAAGCTGCGCCGCATAATCTTCGCTCGAAAAAAGTTTGATTCCGTTCGCTTCAAAAAACGGCGTTTCATCCGGCAATTCGCCGGTTTTTTCGTATTCTTCGGTCAGTTTGCGCGTTTCGATTTTCGCCGCTTCGACATCGGGCTGATTAAACGGATTGATTTCCATAATTGCACCCGCAACGGCGGTCGCAAATTCCCAGCGGTAAAATTCCTGTCCGAGATTTAAACTGTCTTCCAAAAGAATTTCAACAACCGGAAAACCTGAATCACGAAGCAGCGCGACCTTTTCATCCAAAGAATCATCATTTGTGTTTTTGAATTTCAAATAAGCAAAAACGCGGTCTTCCGCATAATCTTCGGGTTTGGCAATAGGTTCGAGATCAATCGGAATAATTGATTTTCCCTGTTTTCCGGTGCTTTCGGCAATAAGCTGTTCGAGCCACGCGCCCGCGTCATAAATTTCCGGCGAAGTAAAAACGGTTAGTTTATCGCGCCCGTTTTTATTGCAAATGCCAAGAATAATGCCCAAAACCGCGCCCGGATTTTCTGCTGAATCATTGTTTTTACACGCTTCGACCATTTCGTTTGCGCGTTTCAAAAAATCTTCAACGTCCAAACCCATCGCCGCGCCCGCTGCCATTCCGAACGGCGAAAGCGCGGAAAATCTGCCGCCGATTTCCGGGTTTCCAAAGAAAATTTTGCGAAAATTATTTTCTTCGGCGATTTTTTGCAGTTTAGAATCCGGATCGGTAATCGCAACAAATTGTTTTCCGGCATTTTCCGCGCCGCTCTTTTCGGAAACTTTTTCAAAGAAATATTGAAAAAAAGTGTTCGGCTCTAATGTTGAACCGCTTTTGCTGGCAACAATAAAGAGCGTTTTTTCGATATTTAATTTATTTTCCAGGCGTTTGATCTGCGCCGGAACGGTCGAATCTAAAATATGAAAATTTTCCTTTCCGAAGGTTTCCGCCAAAACTTCCGGGCAGAGCGAACTTCCGCCCATGCCGAGCAAAACAATTGATTCAAATTTGCTCGCGTCTTCCGAAAAATCTTTGTATTCTTCGATTTTTTCCAGTTCAGCAGAAACCGAATCAAGCCAGCCGAGCCATTTCGCTTCGTCCGTATTTGTCCAAATTTGCGCATCTTTCGCCCAAATTTTCGCGATTTTTTCGCCCGTTTTCCATTCGTCCAATTTCAATTGAACGGCATTCTCCAATTTTTCCGGTAATGAATAGTTATATGAATTAAGCATAATTTTTAATTTATCATAAAAAGTCAGTAGCGTCGGCGTAAGCCGATGCGTTTCTCGGTTGACGCAGTTGCTCACGCAACCGCTACTGACTTTGGATAAAAAAATTACATCGCAAAATTCGGATAGATTTAACATTTTCAATTCTATAAAATCGCCAATATGGAAAACGAAATTTACTGGCAAGCTATGAAAAATAATGATGCGAGATTTAACGGCGCATTTGTTTATGCGGTCAGTTCGACGAAAATTTACTGCAAACCGTCGTGTTCGTCAAAATTGCCGAAACGCGAAAATGTACAATTTTTCGATAATTTTACAAAAGCCGAAACAAACGGTTTTCGCCCGTGTTTGCGCTGTCAGCCGAAAAACGAGACGATAAATTCGCAAGTCGAAATCGTCATTCGCGCTCTAAAAAAGCTCGAAGATGAAGAACAAATTTCGCTCGAAGATTTGAGCGCGGAAGTCGGCTTGAGCGCGGCGCATTTGCAGAAGGTTTTTAAAGAAATCATCGGCGTTTCGCCTAAAAAATTTGCGGAAATCAAGCGGCTTGAAAAATTTAAAGACGAACTGAAAAATGGCAGCGAAGTAATCGAGGCAATGTACGAATCCGGTTTCAATTCATCGAGCAGGCTTTATGAAAATGTATCGGAAAAACTCGGAATGACACCAAAAACCTACGCCAAAAAAGGCAAAAATATGAAAATCGAATATGCGATCACCGATTGCGATTTAGGCAAACTGCTCGTCGCGCGAACCGGAAAAGGCGTGTGCGCCGTTACTTTCGGCGACGATGAAAAAACTCTTGCAGAGAATCTTTTTACCGAATATAAAAATGCGGAAATTTCTGAAAACAATGCAAACTTAAAGGAATTTATCAAAGCGATTCTCAAACATTTACAAGGCGCGAATAAAACTTTAGATTTGCCGCTCGATCTGCAAGCGACCGCGTTTCAGATGCGGGTTTGGGACGTTTTGCGAAAAATTCCATACGGCGAAACGCTTTCATATTCGGACGTTGCCGAAGCTCTCGGCAATAAAAATGCGGTTCGCGCCGTGGCGACCGCGTGCGCTTCGAATCGCGTCGCGCTTGTTATTCCGTGTCACCGCGTCGTCGGAAAAAGCGGAAACTTGAGCGGTTATCGCTGGGGCATCGAGCGCAAAAAAGCGATTTTGGAGAAAGAAGCAAAATAATAAAATAATCTCTGCAAAATATGCCGAAGACGCAAATGTTTTGTGTCTTCGGCATATTTTTTAGTATTCCATCGCGCATATTTTAAATATACCGGGTTGAATTTTTAATTTTTCAATATTGCGATTTCCAACATTTCAAATATCCGCTATGCAGCAGTTATTTTTTGTTTCACCATATAAATTAGCAAAAATCCGATTAATTCTCGATTCAAAACAAGAATAGCAAAAAAGCTTTTAATTTTATGAAAAAAGATGTAAAGTGTTTTCGTTCAAATATTTTAATGACGATTGAAGGAAACTCGTGCAAATGAAGGAACATTCAATGTTTCTGTTTTCTCTTTTTTTCGATTAACAAAATTTGTATTTCTGCTTTTTGCTCCGAAACGGTTTCTATTCGGTTGATTTTATCTCTTCAAAATCCGAGGTGTTCAAATGGAAAACAATGCAAATTATGAAAAAGCTAAAATGGTTGGTTGGTATGATCCGACACAACTTTTGAAAACGGGAAAAAAGACCGTGATTTCAACCATCATCGGCGAAAACGCTGATCCGCGATTGGTCAATGCCGCCGCGCCGGATGAAAAATGTTTCGATTACTCGAAAGAATTAAACTTCGATAAAGACGGCGAATTTGAAGATTCGGGCGATGACCGGAAGGAGATTTGGATCGATTATATTTCGGATCTCGGCGACGGTTGGAATTCGACCTATTCGGTGGCTTATACGGCGGCGCGGCAATTGATTGAAACTTCGGGCAAAACACTCGAACGCGGCGAAATTTTGATTTTCGGCGGAGACGAAGTTTATCCGACGGCAACTTCGGATGAATATGAAAAGCGGCTTGTGCGACCGTATCGAATGGCTTTTAACGCCGGACGAAATAATGTTGAGACGGCGGAAACGGGCGAAGGCAAAAAGGTTGATTTGAAGAAATTGCCGCACGTCTTCGCGCTTCCGGGCAATCACGATTGGTATGACAGTCTGGTTTCGTTTCAAAAAATATTTTGCACTCATATCTTAAACGAACGGATTTTTGCCGGAGGTTGGCGAACCCGTCAAAAGCGCGGTTATTTTACGCTCAAACTTCCGCACAATTGGTGGCTTTTGGGCGTGGATTTGCAACTTTCGCACAATATCGATATCAGGCAATTGGAGTATTTTGAAAAAATAGCCGAGAAAATGAATGAGGGCGATAAGGCGATAATTTGCGTTCCCGAGCCTTATTGGGTGAAGGCGATAAAATATGAAAAATTTGAAGAGGCTTCCGAGAAATTTCATCAAAAAGAGCAAAGCATCGAAAAACTCGAAAATATTCTGAAAAAAGAAGGAGTCAAAGTAAAGCTCTATCTGGCAGGCGATCTTCATCATTACCGCAGATTTGAATCGGAAGACGGACAGCGCATTCAAAAAATTACGGCGGGCGGCGGCGGCGCGTTTTTGCACCCGACACACGATTATAATTTTAATGAAAACTCCGCGAACGAAGAGAAAACTGCGAAAAGTTTTACTTTGAAGGCGGAATATCCGACCTCTGCGGAATCGAGAAAACAGGACTGGAAAAATCTCTACGGGTTTTTATGGAATAATAAGACCTTCGGAATTTTGACCGCCATTTTATATCCGCTGCTTGCTCTGATGATTCGCGCCAAACCGGAAGGAAAAGATGATTTTTCCTGGATAGCTGCCTTAAAAGCTACGGTTGATCGGTTTATCGAAGAGCCTTTGGCTTTAATCATCGTGATATTGCTGATTCTGGGATTGATGTTTTTTACCGATTCAAGTTCAAAACTGCAAAAATATCTCGGCGGCGGCATTCACGGCTTGGCGCATTTGAGCGCGATTTTCGTTTTAGGTTGGCTCGGGTATCTTTTAAGTTTTTGGATTATCGGAAGATTCGCTCTGACCGGTCAGACCTACGAAAATCTGGTTTGGTTCGGCTCGGTTTTGCTTGTTTGCAGTTTGGGCGGCTACATCATCGGTTCGCTTATTATGGGCGTTTATTTGTTTATCTCGCTCCGTTTTCTCGGCAGACACGACAATGAGGCGTTTTCCGCGATGAAAATCGAGGATTACAAAAATTTCGTGCGTCTGCATATCGGCAAAGACGGCAAACTCTCGATTTATCCGTTGAAGATTGAAAAAGTTTCGAGGGAATGGGACGAAGATGTAAAACGAGAAACCTGTCATCCCAAAAACGAATTAAAACCCGAATTGATTGAAAGCATTGATTCGATCGGCTGAATTAGAGAAGAAGATTAAAAGGTTTTCGATAATTTCCGGATATTCAGCAAAAGATGAATTAAAAGTAAAAAACATTTAGTTAAAGACATCACATTATTAGAGCGATTTTTTAAATTTTCTGCTATTAAATACTCTCTGCGTTCTCTGCGGCTCTGCGTGAAATAATTTATTTTACTCACGCAGAGACGCGGAGAACGCAGAGTAGAGTTTGTAAAACAATAGAAAATTTAAAAATTGAACTAATTTTTTGCAAACTATTCCAAGTTAATGAGGATAAAGCAATGAAATTACGAAGTTACTTTTACGGCGGATTTGCCACGACGCTGAATATCATTATCAACGGTTTAACTCTCGGGAAAAAACTCTGGCTCGAAGGCAGGGTTCGCGGCGGTCGTTTTAGAAATTGGGCGCGGCAATACGGCTATCGCCCGGCAACTTTCGCCGAGCCGACAACCGAAGAAGAAATCGTCAATCTCGTCAAAAGTTCGCAGAAACTCCGTTTTTTCGGTTCGGGGCATTCCTTCAATTCGGGAGTTGTCACCGACGGCACGCTCGTTTCGCTAGATAAATACGCGGGCGTTGTCAAGAAAGAAGGCAATCTGGTGACGGTAAGAGGCGGAACGCGGATGCGCGATGTCGTGCAGCTTTTGCTGGACAACGGACTTGCTTTTGAAGCCTTGCCGTCGCACGACGCGCAGAGCATCGGCGGAATTCTGGCGACTAATGTTCACGGCACGGGCAGAGATTGGGGCTTTGTTGGCGAAATGGTCGAAGGGATGAAAATCATTGACGGGAAAGGCGACATCCACGAATGCACGCCGGCGGACGACCTTTTCAGAGCGGCAATCGGCGGCATCGGCGCGGTCGGCATTATCGCGGAAGTTACCGTCAGAACGGTTCCGCGCTTTAACGTCGAGCAGAAATTCGAACTCGCCGAATGCAAATATGTCAGGGAAAATCTCGATCAGATGCTGGAAGACAACAAGCATCTGAGCCTTTATATTTTCCCGTTTGCCACGGTTTGTCAGGTCAGCATCTGGGAGCCGACGACCAAGGAAAAGTCTTTTTTAAATGAATTGCGCGAGTTTATCGCTATTTCCTTTGACGCGCTGAACGCGGCTTGGTTCGGAAATCTGATGGCTTACACCGGATTTCTGCCGTGGTCGAATTGGACTTACGGCTTTAAACGCGGCACAAATCTTGTGATGGAAAGCAATAAAGCCTTTAACCGCTCGATTTATCATCTGCATCAGGAACTGGAATTTACAATACCTTACGAGCAGACCTGGGAAATATGCGACCTTTTTATTAAACTCTATCAAGATATGTATTCAAAAACATTGCCGTATATGCTTCTCGAAGTTCGCTTTACGCCCGAAGGACACGACAACACTCTAATCGGCGCGGGATACGGGCGGCGTTCGACGTGGATTGATTTGATCTGCAACGATTCGAAAGGGTTTGAAGCGTATTACGCCGCCGCCGAAGAAATCGTCAGAAAAATCGGTGCGCGTCCGCATCTCGGAAAATATTGCGAGAGATTGGATAAAAATCATTTAAGCAATGTTCACGGGGCAAATTTTGACAGATTTTTGGAACTGATGGACGAACACGATCCCGAAAATAAATTTGCCAACGATTTTACGCAAAGAATGTTTAGAAATTAAGTATTTGATGCGCGTCAGATATTTAGAAACGGTGAAAAAGTGAAAATGTAAAAAAGTGAAAAAGTTTATTTTTGTCTGATAAAAAGACCTTGTTCGGTAAAAGCTGTTTATTTCGCAGAAAAACCGAAGACCGGAAGTGTCAAAAACATTTTCACATTTCCACTTTCAAACTTTTTCACCAATAATCAAAGACCTAATCAATTACAAAATTAAAAAATATGAATAAATTATTGCTTGCCTTCGCTTTCCTGCTGGTTTCGAGTTCACCGGTTTTTTCCAAAAACTGTCTGGAAACCGCCAAAATAGTCGCGCCCGTTTTATCCGAAAACGCGCAGAACATTTATGAAACAAAACTCGCTGAAGCGAAAGCCGATTTTGAGAAAAATCCCGAAAACGCGGATGCCATAATCTGGCTCGGACGGCGCACGGCTTATCTCGGACATTACAAGGAATCAATCGAAATTTTCAGCAAAGGCGCGGAAAAACATCCGAAAGACGCGCGCTTTCTGCGTCATCGCGGACACCGCTTTATCACGATCCGCTGTTTTGACGACGCGATCAAAGATTTTGAAGCGGCGGCAAAACTCGTCAAAGGCAAAGCGGACGAAATCGAACCCGACGGACTTCCGAACGAGCGAAACATCCCGACTTCGACCTTGCAATCAAATATTTTCTATCATCTCGGCTTGGCTTATTACGTTAAAAAAGATTTCAAAAACGCGCTCAAAGCATTTAAATCTTGCGAAAAAGTTTCCAAAAACGCCGATATGCTCGTTGCCACTAAACACTGGCTCTATATGACCTTGCGCCGAATGGGCAAACCAAAGGATGCCGAAAAAGCCGTTGCTTATGTCCAAGACAGTCTCGACATCATCGAAAACGACGATTATTACAAACTCATCAAACTCTATCAGGGAAAAATAAAAGCCGAAGAACTGATGCGAACCGATGCCGACACACTAAGCAGCGCATCGCTCGGCTACGGCGTGGGAAA
>CAYUGW010000047.1:0-2978 GCA_964444245.1 uncultured Blastocatellaceae bacterium
AAAAAAATAATGCTTAGAACATCAAATATTAAAACACCGAATTTTGTATGTTCTTTTTTACCGATGAAACGGTTGGTTTCTGAAAGTATTCCGCAAAAAAGGGTTAATAAATAGAGTCGAAATAAAACCCAAGTCGTCTCGGTCGAATGCGGAAAACCGAAATCAAAAATAAGCAGAATAATCGTTAAAATACCTAACCAGAAAGCTATTTTGTGTATTAAGCCGTTGAAAAAAAGAGTTTTAAGGAAATTTTGAAGGACACTCATTGATGACACTTATTTCATTGAAATTAGAATCATCTCACAAAAGTTATAAAGATTTCATAAAGACCGGTAAAGTAAAAAAACAATTAATTTGAAGAATTAAACCGATAGCCTATCCAGGGTTCTGTCAGGATGTATTTTGGACTCGAAGTGTCGTCTTCGATTTTTTTTCGTAGATTGCCGACAAAAACGCGCAGATATTCTGTTTGTCCGGTAAAATCAACGCCCCAAACAGCGGCGAGCAAAGTTCTGTGGGTTATTACCTTTCCCTGATTATTTACTAAATATGTGAGAAGCTCAAATTCCTTCGGCGTAAGATGAATTTCCTTGTTTCTCAGATAAGCACTATGCGCCGCTAAATCTATTTCAAAATCTCCGGCGGTGATTTTCGATTTTTCATTATTCGGTTCAGGCAGACGGCGAAAAGCGGCACGCACTCTGGCGAGTAATTCGTTCATTCCGAAAGGTTTTGTAATATAATCGTCCGCTCCGGCATCGAGAGCTTCGACTTTTGTTTTTTCCTCACCTTTGACCGACAAAACGATGATCGGGATTTTCGAGATTTTGCGAACTTCTTGGCAGAGTTCGATTCCGTTCATTTCCGGCATCGAAAGATCGGTAATCAGCAAATCAGGATGAAAATCGTTTAAAATTTCGAGTGCGGTACTGCCGTCGAAAGCCGTTCTCACATCGTAGCGGTGAGCCTGCAAACTCCGCTTTAAGACCCGTGTAATCTGGTATTCATCATCAACCACTAAAATTTTTCTCGAATCCATATACAAAAAATAAAAGGTAAAAATTATAAAGTAAAAAACAATCAGTATAGCGAGCGGTAGCGAGTCCTACGATTTTCATTCACCCCGATTTTAGCTAAACCTGCTGTTATTGACTAAGTTTTATTCCCGACCGGAATTTGAAAAACAAATCTCGTTATGTATCCATCGCGTCCGTCTTCGACTCGGATATTTCCGCCCTGCGATTCGATGATTCCTTTCGCGATTGCCAAGCCGAGTCCGATGCCGCCTGAAGTTGTGTGAATATCGTCTTGATTTTGGCGAAAAAATTTATCGAATATTTTTGAGCGGATCTGCTGCGCAACACCTCGTCCTTTGTCTTCGACAGAAATTTCCAAAAATTTATCTGATTTGCACCGCGCTGAAATTCTTATTTCCTTTTTCTTTGCCGAGTATTTTACGGCATTATCCAAAAGTGTATAAACGACTTCCGAAATCCATTGAGCGTCAACGACGACAGTCGGCAGATCATCGGGCAAATCAAATTCAATCAGAAAATCGGTCAGAGAATTTTTAGCCCGTTCTACAGCATTCGATAAGATTTCTTCGATTTCTGTTTCCCTTTTTCTGATGTGCAGAGCCTTAGCTTCGATTTTAGCCAGAGCGACGATATTTTCGATGAATTGATTCAAACGGTCGGTTTCTTCATTGATAATTTCTATAAATTCCTTTAATTCCGCATCGTCGAGTTTAATCGTATGGTCTTCACCGGAAAGGTCAATTAATGTTGTAACTGAAGCTTTAATTGAGGTTAAAGGAGTTCGGAGATCGTGTGTTACGGCATCTAAAAGCGCGGATTTTAATTTCTCACTTTGTTTAAAGGCTTCAGCTTCACTCGCTTTTTTAAATGCTGTTTGGAGTTCGCTGTAAAGACGTTCGGCTTCTTCAGCACGCTTTTTGGCTTTTGCCGAAAGCTGCCCGGCAGTCAGGGAAACGGCTAAAAAGGCGACCAAAGCGATCCAGTTTTCGGAATGATAAATCGTTAAAGTTCCGATTGGCGGTAAAAAAAAGAAATTCAAACTTAACATTGCCAGAACCGATGCAAAAATTGCCGTTCGGCTTCCGAAAAATGTCGCAATAAAAAGTATGAAAAGAAGTAAAAAAAGCGAAACCGTGATCGGATTGATCTGCGGCTGTAGAGAATACATCACAAGCGTCAGCAGGGAAATTCCGGCAACGGCGATAATATACGGCAGATATTTGTATCTGAAATTGTTCATAAAAAAAAGCGTCAGAAATTTAATTCTAACGCCCGTCTGATTTAGTTGTTTGAAAAATCAATATTTATTAGTCCATTCCCGTATTTCACGAATCCATTTGGCATAATCTTCCTTCAAGCCTTTCTTCAAAAATTCTGTCGCTTTCTTGTTTTTAAGGAATGGCAGAGCCAGGCTGTTTGATGTTTGCTCATAATATCTGCCGTATAATTTATAAAAAATTATGTTTTTCCCATTATAAATCCAAACTTCGGGAACGCCTAAAGCCGCATAAATCGGTAATTTATTGAGCGAAGGACTTGTTATGTCAATTTCGATTACCAAATCGGGCGGCGGATTTTTATCCAAATCGATTTCATTTACGCCGCGAATTTGCCGTTCGCTTTGAATGTAAAAAGCCGTATCGGGTTCGCATCCTTTTGATTTCAAAGATTTTCTAAATGTAGTTGAACCGAAATTGCGAACACCGAGATTTTTTTCGACACAAATTGTCGAAACCAAATCCTGTAAGATTCGATTTGGTCTTTCGTGTTTTGCTAAAGGCACTTTGACCTCCAAAAAGCCGTCATCATAAGCAAAATGAAGTCCGTTGGAATCGGCAAATTCGGCTAAAATCCGCTCGTAAAAATCCCAGCCGACACCTTGCAGAATCAGTTTTTGATTAATCGCCGCCTGCGCCATTTCTTTTAATGAAGGATTCAGAA
>CAYUGW010000047.1:3078-13257 GCA_964444245.1 uncultured Blastocatellaceae bacterium
TGATTACTGCTGATTGCGTCTTTCGCTTGTCCGGCGAGCGTGGCGAAGGTTTCGGGTTGTTTAACCGCGAGATCGGCAAGAACTTTGCGGTCGAGTTCGACACCCGCGAGTTTCAAGCCGTGCATAAACTGCGAGTATTTCATTTCGTTCAGACGGCAGGCGGCATTAATACGGACGATCCAAAGTTTGCGAAAACTTCGTTTCTTTAATTTTCGTCCCGTATATGCGAAATTTAAGGCGCGTTCGACCGATTCTTTGGCTGAACGGTAAAGTTTCGATTTTGTCCCGCGATAGCCTTTGGCTAAGGACAATATTTTTTTGCGTTTTTCTAAACGCTTATTTCCACGTTTTGCTCTTGGCATAATTTCACTCCTTTCAGTCGTTCGATTTGGGATTTCGGATTTCGGAATGCGGATTTATTAAAAATAAATTATTGCAAAAAATTCCAAATCCAGAATCCCAAATCCGAAATCCATTTAGTCTCTCCCGTAAGGCAACATTCTTTCGACTCTCTTCTGGTCGCCTTCAGATACGTACGTATCCTGATCTAACTTGCGTTTTCGCTTCGATGTTTTCTTGGTTAAAATATGGCGTGCATGCGATTTTCCGCGTTTGAATTTGCCTGTGGCAGTCGAACGGAAACGCTTTGCCGCGCCTTTATGTGTTTTAAGTTTCGGCATTTTGTATAAACTCCTTCGTTAATCGTTATTTGTTAATTGTTAATAGTTGAAAATCGGTTTTACAATTAACCATTAACAATCAACCATTTACAAATCTATTTTTGTGTCTTTTTCGGCACCAGAATAATAAACATCTGATAGCCTTCCATTTTCGGTGTTACTTCGACATCGGCGATATCCGCCAGATCGTCGCGCAACTTTGCCAGCAGATCGGCACCTAAATCTCTGTGCGACATTTCGCGTCCGCGAAAGGCGATCGTGGCGCGAACCTTGTCGCCGTCCGCGATCCAGCCGCGGGCGCGTTCCATACGATAACCGTAATCGTGATCGTCGGTTGACGGGCGAAATTTGATTTCCTTGACCTGCTGAGTAACCTGTTTCTTTTTGGCTTCCGCCGCTTTTTTCTTTTCTTCGTAAAGAAACTTGCCGTAATCGATGATGCGGCAAACGGGCGGTTTCGCGTTCGGCGCGACTTCGACCAAGTCCTGCCCCAATTCACGTGCTTTCTGAACCGCGTCCCGCGTGTCCATCACGCCGAGCTGCTCGCCGTCTTCATCAATCACGCGCACTGATGGAACTCTGATTCTTTCATTCGTACGATGCAACGGTCCTCTAAAGCGAGGATTACGATTTCCTTTATATCTGCTTGCTATATTGCCACCTCCATTATTTGATTGCGGATTTGGGAGTTTGGAATGCGGATTTTATTGTAAATCCGCAATCCGTTTTCCGAAATCTCCGATTGTTAAAGCGCGTGTTGCTTTTAACATCTGCGCTATTTCAATAAATTCTTCCAATATCATCGCGCCCAAATCGCCCTGAACTTTTTCGCGCACGGCGATTTTGTTTTCTTCGAGTTCCTTATCGCCCAAAACGAGCATAAACGGAACTTTCTGAATCTGCGCTTCACGAATCTTCGCCCCGATTTTATCACTTTTCAGATTTGATTCAACACGAAAACCCGCATTTTTCAGTTCTTTTGCAATTTTTTCGGCATATTCGTTGATCCGGTCGGTAATCGGCAAAACCGTGATCTGCACCGGCGCGAGCCAAAACGGAAACGCTCCGGCAAAATGTTCGACCAAAACGCCGAAAAATCTCTCGACCGAACCGAACAGGGCGCGATGCACCATGACGGGACGATGCTTCTGATTATCGTCGCCGATAAATTCCATTTCAAAGCGTTCCGGCAAGTTAAAATCGAACTGAACGGTTGATAATTGCCACAGACGACCGATTGAATCTTCGACCTTTATATCGATTTTCGGACCGTAAAAAGCCGCTTCGCCTTCGATTCTTTCGTATTCGATCTCGCGTTTGTTAAGTGCGGCGATCAGAGCGATTTCGGCATTTTCCCACGCTTCATCCGAACCGAGATAACCTTTATTGTCCGCGCCGCCGCGCACCGAAAGCTCGACCTTGAATTTTTCAAACCCGAAAGTTTTGAAAACGTCGTAAGCAAAATCTACGCATTTTCCGATTTCATCCGTAATCTGATCGGGCGTGCAGAAAATATGCGCGTCGTCTTGCGTAAATCCGCGAACGCGTAAAAGTCCATGCAAAGTTCCCGAAAGTTCGGCGCGGTAAACCGTACCGAGTTCCGCATAACGAAGCGGCAATTCTTTGTAAGAACGCGGATGTGATTTGTAAATTCCGATGTGAAACGGGCAGTTCATCGGTTTCAGGCGGAATTCAGTTTCTTCACCGAATTTTTCCGGCATTCCCATCGGTTCAAAAAGCGAATCGGCGTAATTTTGTTCGTGACCGGAAGTTTGCCAGAGTTCGCGTTTGGCGATATGCGGCGTGAAGACCATTCCGTAATCGCGTTTGACGAGTTCTTCGCGGAGATAATTTTCCATCTCCGTGCGGATCGCTCCGCCCTTCGGATGCCAGAAAATAAAGCCCTGACCGTATTCGTCCTGAATCGAAAATAAGTCTAATTCTTTGCCGAGCCTTCGATGATCGCGTTTTTCGGCTTCTTCGCGCTGCTTTACCCACGCGTCGAGTTCTTCCTGAGAGAAAAATGCAGTTCCGTAGATTCTCTGCATCTGTTCGCGTTCCGCGTCGCCTTTCCAATACGCGCCGCTCAAGGCGAGCAATTTAAATGCCTTCAGTTTTCCGGTGTGCGCCACGTGCGGACCGAGACAAAAATCAATAAACGGCGAATCGTCAATATAATAAATGCTTGCCGTGTCGGAAACTTTTTCGCTGATAAGTTCGCATTTGAGCGGTTCGTCGCGGTCTTTGAAAATTTCCAGAATTCTTGCTTTATCAACATTTTCACGGCGATACGGTTTGTTGCGCTTGGCAATTTCGCGCATTTTCTTTTCGATGACCGGCAAATCTTCGAGCGTCAGAATTCGAGGCGCGATAATATCGTAGTAAAAACCGTAACGCGGGTCTTCCATCAGTGCGGGACCGACGCCGAGTTTTGTGCCGGGAAATAAATCGAGAACCGCCGCCGCAAGCAGGTGCGCAGTCGAATGACGCAAGAGTTCCAGACCGTCGCGCGTTTCCGGCATAATCGGTTCGATTGATAAAACTTCCGCGCCGCCGCCGGTAAGTTGTTTATTCAGATCAACTTCCTCGCCGTTCACCTTCGCCGCAAGAGCCTTTTTCGCCGCGTTGCGGTCAAATGCCTTGAGCGCATCTTCAACCGAAACGGGCGCAGGAATACTCTTTTGATATTCTCCGACTTTTATATTTATTTCACTCATATATTTGTTAATTGTAAATGGTTAAATGGTTAATTGTTTTGCTGTCACAAAAAAACTTTGAAAGGAAAAATCTTCTCTTTCAAATCAGGAAAATCAATTAATTCTCTAACTACTAACGATTAACAACTTCCTACTACTAAACAGATTTGATTTGATAAGAGCGACTTTGCCTTAGCGTTTTGTTTAGAAACGCCGAAATACGCGCTGCGTTTAGCGCGTCGTAGTAGTTCGAGTTATCGCAAAGTTCTTCGAAAGCATCTTATCAAAAATTATGTATCCAAAAAGTAAAATACAGGATTTTACTATAATAAAAATGGTAGTCAGTAGCAGATTTGAACTGCTGACCCCTACCGTGTCAAGGTAGTGCTCTACCACTGAGCTAACTGACTATTTCCGTTCCGCTAAAATAAAAAGCGAACTTATAAAATACCGAAACGCATTTGTTTATGTCAAGCTTATTAAACTTAAAGTTTTGATTATACGCCATTTTTTGAATAAACACAGAAAAATTATTATTTCTTCAAACAAGCAACTATCCGGCAAGTATTACGTATCAAACAAAACAAATATCGAATTATTAAACTGATTTCAATTTGAAAGCTTAAAACAGGCTTTAGCTTTAAATTTAATCTGCCGATGAATCTTTCAAAAACAGGAAAGTTTTTTATCATCTTCGCATTAATTTTTGCGGTCAATACAAGTGTTTCTGCTTCGGAAAATTGGGTAAAAGTTACTTCAAAAAATTTTCGTCTGATCGGGAATGCGGATGAAAAAGACATCCGGCGAGTCGCGCTCAAACTCGAACAATTCCGGCACGCGTTTACCGAGGTTTATGACAAAATGCGGTTTGATTCATACGTTCCGACAACCGTTATTGTTTTCAAAGATGAAAAATCGTTCAGAAATTTCAAACCGGTCCAAAACGGGGAAAGAAAAGATTGGGTTGCCGGATTTTTTCAGCCCGGACAGGATATAAATTATCTGGCTCTTTCGCTAAATGCCAGAGATGAAAGAAGTTATGAAATAATTTTTCACGAATACACACATTTTTTGATTAATAATACTCTTGGACACTCAAAAATCCCGACCTGGCTAAGCGAAGGTCTGGCAAATTATTACGAACGAATTGAAATAAAAGGCAACAATCAGGTTCGGCTCGGAAAAATAAATTTGAGACATCTTAATTTATTGCAAAAAAAAAGGCTTATTCCGTTTAAAGATTTCTTGAAAGCTGATTATTCATTGCTGGAAAAACAAAACGAAGAAGAAATCAAATTATTTTACGCTCAAAGCTGGGCGATGATTCATTACCTTATTCACGGAAATAACGGCGCACGAAATGTGCAGTTGGCTAATTTTCTCGATCTTTTGATGAACGGCAGAAAAAGCGATGAAGCGTTCAGAACAGCTTTTCAGACGGATTTTCGAACAATTGAAAACGATCTGCGAATTTATGTTTCTCAAAAATCATTTCAAACTTCGATTGTTAAATTAAAAAATAAAACGGAATTTGACCGGGAAATGTTTTCCGAAAAAATTTCCGATGCCGAATCACAAGCATTTTTGGGCGATCTATTGTTTCGGATGAATCGTTTTGACGAAGCCGAAGTGCTTTTGGAAAAAGCACTTCGGCTCGATCCTGAATTGAGTTTTGCCAATATCTCTCTCGGTTTGGTGAAAATGAATAAGCGCGATTTCGCCTCAGCGCGAAAATTTCTCGAAAAGGCGATTTCCGCCGAACCCGAAAATTATTCGGCGCATTTTAATTACGCTCTCGTCTTAAGCCGTGAAGAAATGTCGGAAAATGGAATAGTGTCCGGGTTCACGGCGGAACGGGCTGAAACAATGCGCCGGAGTTTGAGAAAAGCGATTTCTCTAAATCCTTTTTTTGCAGAATCTTATAATCTTTTTGCATTTATCGCCGTCGTGCAGAATGAAGAAATAGACGAAGCCCTCGATCTGCTCGAAAAAGTTCTTTTCATCGCCCCCGGAAATCAGCTTTATATTTTGCGTATGAGTGAACTTTATTTGCTCAAAGAAGATTTTGAAAAATCCAGAACGATTGCAAAAGATATTTTTGAAAATGCGGCGAACGAAAAATTACGCGAATCTGCTCGAAATACGCTCGATAAAATCGAACCTTACAAACAGCAGATAGAACGCTCAAAAAGAATTAATGAAACAAACCCGTATTTAATAAAAGCGGGAAAAACATTGACCGCAAAGGAATTGGAAGAACTACACAAAAAAATCGAGATTGATTCGATAAACGGAAATCTCCGAAAGCTGAATAAAGCGGAAAAAAGAGTTATCGGACAAATTACGAAAATCGAATGCGCCTCGAAAGGCGTGATTTATTCGGTCAAATCTGAAGATCGGGAACTGAGGTTTATAAATAAAGGTTTTATCGACACTGTTTTTTTTACTTACAGAGTAGAATTAAAAGGCGGTGCAATCGGTTGTGAAACTGACCTGAAGGATTATCATTCAATCATTACATACAAACCGTCTATTGAAGAAACGGATTCAAAAGGTGAAATCGTGGCGGTCGAATTCGTGCCGGATTATTTTGTTTTTATCGAAACGAAAAAAGAAAATAAATAAATTTCTAGTGTGGCGGAATATCGGTCGGGACGGCGTTTTCGTCGGGAATCGGCTGGCTCAGGAGTTTTTCTTTATAAATTTCGGGAAGTGTTCTAACTTTTTTTTGTGAGTCGGTAACAACGTGCAGGGTTTCGCCTTCGGCAAGCAGACTCGAATCCGCCGGACGATAAACTTCATAAACAAATCGAATACTGCGGCTGCGCATTTCGGCAATATTTGTGCGGATTATTAAAACGTCTTCGTAATGTGCCGGTGATTTATAACGGCAATATGTTTCGGCAACGGTCATCAGCGCGTCGTCGCGTTCCATTTCGAGATAGGAAAATCCGCGTGAACGGCAAAATTCGCTGCGTGCAAATTCGAACCAAATCAGATAATTGGAATGATGAACGATTCCCATTTTATCCGTTTCGGCGTATCGAACCCGAATTTCCGCTTCAAACCATTCCATAAGATTATAAAGTTTAAAAGTGAAAAAGTTTAAAAGTGAAAAAGTTTAAAGGTGAAAAAGTTCGGGCGGCTTTTGCCTTTATAGAATGTTTTAAAATTAAACAGGTTGGAAAAGTCTGCGCTACAAGCAAAAAAAACTTTTAAACTTTTTCACTCTTTCACTTTTAAACTTTACGAAGCTGGGAGACAGGGATTCGAACCCCGATAGCTAGATCCAGAAACTAGAGTCCTACCATTAGACGATCTCCCAACAATTCAATAAATATAAATCTAAGTAGCAAATTCTTCATTGTCAAATGGATTAACTCATTCTAAACTTGCACGTTGCGCATTTGCAATGCAAAATAATTAGTTATGTCCGCAGATGGCAAGGAAATATTAAAAAACCGTTCGGCTTATTTTGAATATCATATCTCCGATACTTTTGAAGCGGGAATTGTTTTGCAGGGAACGGAAGTCAAAAGCATTATGGACGGAAGGATTCAGTTAAAGGAATCTTACGTTACGATCAAGGAAGGCGAAGTCTGGTTGTTTAATGCCCATATTTCGCCGTATTCGCACGGGAATCGGGAAAATCACGATCCTTTGCGGACGAGAAAACTTCTGCTTCATCGAAGGGAAATCACGCGGCTCGAAAAGGAAATAATGCAAAAGGGAATGACTCTGGTCGTAACGCGGATTTACTGGAAAAACGGGCGGATAAAATTTGAAATCGGCGTAGCAAAGGGTAAGAAATTATATGACAAGCGCGAAACTTTGAAGGGCAGAACCATTGAAAAAGAAACTCGCGCTCAGGTCAAAGAAAGTTTCAGATAAGTTTTACAAACAAACAAATTTTTTTGCGGGATAAACAAAAATTTAATTTAAATAATTTAACAGGAGTATAAATGAAGTCTCAAGCGATTACGGATAATTTTAGCGAAGCAAATGTTGAAGCTTTGGCAGTAGCGGTATATAAAGACGAAAAAGCGGCAACCGGTATTTTAAAGGATTTGGATAAATTAACGGGCGGCGCGGTTGCGTCCGTTATAAAATCCGAAGAATTCAAAGGCGAAAAAGGCGATACGGCATATATCGTATTTGAACCGAAAGGCAAAGTTAAAGCAAAACGGCTTTTATTGGTCGGGGTTGGCGACAAATCCGATTATTTTGCCAGGGATGTTTCGACATTATCGGGAACGGCGGCGCGCGCGTTAAAGAAGCGAAATGTAAAAAGTTTCGCGCTTTTGCCGCGTTCGGACGGCGATGCTTCGCAGGTCGCCGAAAATGCGATGCAAGGCGTTGTTACCAGCCAGTTTGAACTCGATAAATACAGAACAAAAGACAAAAATACGAAGGAAATCACGAATTTTGTCCTTTGTATCGAAGGCGCAAAACCGGCGGATTTGAAAAACGGTCTGAGCCGCGGCGAAGCAATCGGCGAAGCGATGAACTTTACACGCGATCTGGCAAATGAACCGCCGAATATTCTGACTCCGACCGAAATGGCAAACCGCGCCAAAAAAATGGCGAAGGATACGGGTTTGAAATGCGAAATTCTGGACGAAGCCAAAATGAAAAAACTCGGGATGGGTTCGCTGCTCAGCGTGTCCTTAGGTTCTGCCGAACCTGCTCAATTGATCGTTCTTAAATACGAACCGAAGAAAAGCACCGGAAAAAAAGGCGAATTGCTGGCTTTGGTCGGTAAAGCTGTAACATTCGACACGGGCGGAATTTCGATCAAACCTTCTGCCGGAATGGAAGCGATGAAATACGATATGTCGGGCGGCGCAACCGTTTTGGGCGCGATGCAGGCGATTGCCAATCTGAAACCGACAGTTCCGGTGATCGGCGTGGTCGGAGCGGTTGAAAATATGCCGAGCGGCACGGCTTCGCGTCCGAGCGACGTGGTAACGGCGATGAACGGCAAAACAGTCGAAATCCTCAACACCGATGCCGAAGGTCGTCTGGTTTTGGCGGATGCGGTGGCATATGCGGAAAAACAAGGCGCGACGCGCATTGTCGATATGGCAACTCTGACCGGTGCTGTAATTATCGCGCTCGGCGATCTAAATACCGGCATTATGGGCAACGATCAAGAATTTGTCGATGAAATTATCGAATGCGGCAAGGAAGCCGGAGAAAATTTCTGGCAGCTTCCCCTCGGCAAAGATTACAGCAAGGGCATTAAATCCGACATCGCCGACATTAAAAATATCGGTCCGTCGCGCAAAGCCGGAACGATTATGGGCGCGGTTTTTATACAGGAATTTGTGGATAAGGCAAAATGGGTGCATCTCGATATTGCCGGAACTGCCTGGGCGGATGAAACGACTTCAAATCAGTCAAAAGGTCCGACGGCGGTTGCCGTTCGCACGCTTCTGAAATTGGTCGAAAAATCACAATAATTTCTTTGTAAATTTGATTTAGAAAAACGGTTGATAATTTTATCAACCGTTTTTTTGTGTAAAAAGTTGACAAACCTTATAGAAAAGGTGTCTAATCCAAAGAAAAATCTTTCCGCTGGTCAAATCTTATGAACCGAAATTTAATTAATGTATGTGGAATTTTTCTGGTGTTATTCGTAGTCACGGCTTGTGTTTGTAATACCGATCGATATGCCAATCAATCCGTTCCCGAGAGTAATTCTAAAACTGTTGAAAATACAGCGGTTGATGAAGAAAAAACGAAGAAAACCGAAGAAAAGGAAACGGCACCCGGAAAGGAAAAGGATCGCGGCGATTTTATCGTCGAGCATCTCGAAGTCAAAAACCGGCGCTATGAAGACATAGACCGCGAGATAAAAAAGGCAAAAACCCTGGAAAAAGCGGCGGCGAAATTAAACAGTGCGCTGAGTTTGCCGAATGACATTTATCTGCGGACAAAAGACTGCGATGAGGAAAATGCCTTTTATGATCCGAATGATTCGTCCGTTACGATGTGTTATGAATTGATGGAATATTTCTATAAACTTTTCAAGCTCAACGGAGAAACCGATGATATGGCATCGCAAAAAATGCAGGAAGCGGTGCAATTCGTTTTTCTGCACGAAATCGGACACGCCCTGATTGATAATTATAAATTGCCGGTCACGGCAAATGAAGAAGATGCGGCTGACCGTTGTTCGACCTACATCAACATCGAGGAATTAGGCGAAGAAGGCGT
The DNA here is from genome assembly GCA_964444245.1 of uncultured Blastocatellaceae bacterium. Classification (GTDB taxonomy): domain Bacteria; phylum Acidobacteriota; class Blastocatellia; order Pyrinomonadales; family Pyrinomonadaceae; genus JAHCHG01. The sequence goes on from CAYUGW010000047.1 coordinate 12,674, forward strand.
AAATGCGGTGTTTTCCGCTGCCGAAGCATTTCGCATCGAATCAAGAGGAACTGTTCCGAGCGAAAGGAGTATGGCGGGCGAACATCTTTTGTCGGAACAGAGATTTTATACCGCTCTGTGTATGATTTACGGCTCGAATATGCGGAAATATTCGGATATCGTGGACAAAGGTTTTCTGCCCGAAGCGCGAGCCGTCCGCTGTCCCGGCGAATATGAACGAACGGTCGAAAGCTGGAAAAAACTTTTAGAACCGTGGCGCAAGGATTAAAATTTCTACTAATTATAAAAGAGGAATAGAATGAATGGAAAAAATGATTGTCAAATCTGTTAATAACAGAAAAACATTGGTCAACGGAGCAATTTCAATACTTATAGTTGCTCTGTTTGTCCTCGGTTGTGGCGGCAGCTCAACTCCTGCACCGGCGGAATATGTCGGCAGTTGGACGGGCGCAGACGGTTCGACCTTGACGATACGGGCAGACGGTTCGGGCGATTTAAAGTCCGGCGGCTCTGAAGTTACTAACGGTTCGGTCGAAATTAAAGACGGAAAATTGAGCGTAACACTCGTCGGCATCGGAAAAACT
>CAYUGW010000048.1:0-13166 GCA_964444245.1 uncultured Blastocatellaceae bacterium
TTATAAGTTTTTAATTCACATTCGCCGCCGGTTTTTCAGACACGAACTTCGATTTATAAATTCTATAGCCGAGCAGAACCGCCAGAACCAAGCCGAACAAAACCGGATAAAAATAATCGGATTTCTGAATCATAAAAAAATGTATGATTCCGCCGATGGCGGCAAAATACGTCAGGCGATGGAGTTTCTGCCAATTCTTACCGCCGAGCCGTTTGATCATTCCGTTGGTCGAAGTTGCGGCGAGCGGAATCAATAAGACAAATGCCGCCATTCCGAAGGCGATAAACGGTCGCTGCCAGACATCTTCAGAAATCGCCGCAATATTAAAACTCTTGTCAAAAACGCTGTAAGCTGCAAGATGCAGAAATGCATAAAAAAAGGCGTAAAGCCCGAGCATTCGGCGGAATTTTGCCGGTTGATTCCAGCCGAAAACCTGGCGAAGCGGCGTAACCGAAAGCGTTATCAAGAGAAAAACAAGCGTCAAAACTCCGGTCGTGCGGAGAAAATACTCGATCGGATTCGCGCCTAAGTTTCCGAAACAAGCATCCCACGAAAGAAGTCCGAGCGGAATCAAACTGTTGATAAAGATTATTATTTTGTTAAATTTCGTATTGGTCATTTGTCCGTCGTCCTTTGTCATTCGTCCTTTGTCATTTGCATTTCCTGATCGGTTTAACAGCCACTGACAAAGGACAAAGGACGATGGACTAATAATACTTCTTTAAATCCATTCCTTCATAAAGCCTTGCAACCTCATCGGCGTAACCGTTGAACATCAAGGTTTTGCGCTGTCCGAGTTCGCCGATGCGTCTTTCGGTCGCCTGCGACCAGCGCGGATGATTAACTTCCGGATTGACGTTTGAATAGAAACCGTACTCATTCGGCGCGGATGTCTGCCAGGTGATCGGCGGCTGCCGGTCTGTCAGAGTGATTCTGACGATTGATTTGATGCTTTTAAATCCGTATTTCCAAGGCACGACCAGGCGGATCGGTGCGCCGTTTTGATTCGCCAACTGTTTGCCGTAAATTCCCGTCGCTAAAATAGTTAGAGGATGAAGTGCCTCATCTAATCGCAAGCCTTCAACGTACGGAAAAGGAATTCCGGCGAAAAGCCCGGACTGCATAGAGTTTTTTCCTTCCGGCAATTTGACGTTTTCGCCCGAAGGATTCGCGCCGCCGTAAAATGTCTGAAACGCGACATATTTTGCCGCCCCGAGCAGTTCGACCTGTTCGAGCAGAGTTTTCAAGGGAAACCCGATCCAGGGGATGACCATTGACCAGCCTTCGACGCAGCGAAAACGATAAATTCTTTCTTCCTGCGTAAATTTCAATAAATCTTCAATGCCGAAAACACGCGGTTTCCGCGCCAGACCTTCGACCGAAATCGTCCACGGCGATACCACAAAATCCGCCGCCGCACTCGCCACGGCGGTTTTGCTTGTCGAAAATTCGTAGAAATTATTATAATTCGTGATGTTTTCCAGCGATGTTAATTCATCGCTCAAATTTGTTTCGGTTTCTTTTACAAAATCGGGAATTTCTGCGGTATTTACCTGTTTCCGGGGCGGCGGATTGATAAATTTATATATTCCGGCAGTTGTCAGAGCAGTTCCGGCAAGAACTCCCGCGCGAATAAAATTTCTCCGGTTCAGATAAACATCTTCCGGCGTAATTTCGCTTGATTTTATTTTATTCGAGCTTTTCTCAGCCATATATTTTTTATTCGCTCAAATTTTAAAAATAGTTTCATTGCAATAAATCCGCAAATAGGGCAAAAAATTCCTGAAAAATCTTCAAATAATTATCATTATAGGCTATGATGCTTTTGAAACACTGCATCTTTTGTTAATTTCAAATAACTTTTAAAGGAGTAACTTTCATGAAATTCCCTCGTTTTTTCTGCGTGATTTGTTTAATTCTTTTTTCACTTGGCTTTACATTAGCTCAAGATATTTCACCGACCGAATCGCAATCTGAAAAAGAAAAGACCCGGAAAGAACTTGAAAAAAAAGTTCTGCAGATGATAAATCAAGCTGTCGGCGATGCGGCGTATCTTAAACTGCCGCACAACAGAGCGGTTATATATGCAATTGCCGGAGATTTATATTGGAAATTCGACGAAAAACGCGCCCGTGAACTTTTTCGCAGTTCGGCAAACGAAATTATGATCGGAAACACCGAAGCTGAAAAGGAAAAGAAAGAAAATGATGATCCGTATTTCGGGTTAATTAATCTTGGCGGTGAAATTCGGAACGAAATTCTGCCGATGATTGCCAAACACGATGCAGATCTGGCACTTGAAATACTCGTTCAAACCAGACCAGCCATTATTGCCGAAGCATTGGCAAAAATCATGCAGCCAAACGCTAAAGAAGAAAGCGGTTATATGAATTTCAACCCCGATCAATTTCGTGTTCGTCAGGAAATTGCGATTGAACAGCAATTTGCCGTTCTTGCCGCCGAACAGAATCCCGACAAAGCCATAAAATTGATCAAAGAAAGTCTGGCAAAGGGAATCTCGTGGAATGTTTTGCCGCTTTTGCAGAAACTTTATAAAAAGGATGAAAAAAAAGCGACGCAGCTTGCCGATGAAGTAATCAATAAAATTACCGATACGGATTTGACTAACAAAAGAGATGATTTGAATGCGGCAATCAGATTTTTACAATTTGCTACCAATCCTAACGCGCCGAATAATCCAAAGGAAAAAGTATTCAAATTCAGCGAATCGCAATTAAAAACTATTGCCGGAAAACTTGTCGATACTTTTCTTCAACCGGGCAATTCGCTCGATATGACAATGAGTATCAGTCAGGCAATGCCGAGTTTGGAAAAAATCATCCCGGAGAGAATCCCTGCACTGAAACAAAAACAATCCGAAACATTAAAAAATCTGCCGCCCGAACTGAAACGACTTGATCAACGCCAAAAACTCTGGAATCCGAATTCGACGCCGGAAGAAATTCTTGCCGAACTGCCGAAATTGTCCAACGATCTTGATAAAAACTCGGCACTCAATTCTTTATCTCATAAAATCGCACAGATCGAAGATGAATCGCGGGCAAAAAAACTGATCGAGCAAATTCCCGATGAAAAAGCTCGTGAGAATGCGCTGGATATGTATGAATCGGCAAAAATAAGCCGCGCGGCAAAAGACGGGAAACTCGATGAAGCGAAAAAAATGATCGGAAATTTGAATAAAAAGAAAACTCAAATTCAAAAATTGGTTTCACTGGCGACAGAATATCATAAAAAAGGGACGGAAGAAGATCGGAAAACCGCCGACGGTTTGATGACGGATGCCAAAAATCTGACAAATCAATATCCCGAAGATGAAGATGAATTAAACGATCTAATGGAAATCGTGCGCGGTTATTCAGTCGTTAAACCGGATGAAGGATTTCGGATTTTTGAACCCGTTGTTGACCAACTTAATGAATATATTCAGGCATCCGCTGTTTTGAGTAAATATAATAAACGAAACCGGTCATTTAAAAAGGGCGAAATGCTTATGAAAGTTAGAGTATATTCGCAGGACGGGCTTTTGCTTTTCCGCTATATCGATCAAATTCAATTGCTCGGAAAAGCCGATCTTGACCGGATGAATTCTCTATCAGACAGATTTCAGCGAACCGATGCGCGCTCGATCGTCAAACTTTTTATTGCCCAGGGTTTTCTCAAAGAAGAGAAAAAAGATGAAAGGGAAAATTCGGTCAGCGGAGTTTTTTAAATCGAAAATTGAATAACGGTGCTAAAATCACGCTGAAAACTATCGGAATTGGTAAATTGAAAACTTACAGCTTTTCTTTTCATCAAATTTATTTAATAATTGTGAAGCAAAATGTTGACGCAAGGCGAAATTTTAAGAAATCGGTATAAGGTAATCCGCCAGCTGGGACAGGGCGGAATGGGCGCGGTTTATGAAGCGCATGATAATGTTTTTGACACATCCGTTGCGCTGAAAAAAGTTACGATCAACGTTTCATCCGTATATGACACGAAAGCGCAGGAAATGGCGCAGCAGGCTTTTGAGCGCGAAGCCAAAATTTTAGCCCGCGTCAACCACGAAAATATTCCGCACGTCAAAGATTATTTTACCGAAGAAGACGCGCAGTATCTCGTCATGGAACTCGTTGACGGCGATGATCTCGGCAAACTTCTAATGCAGCGGAAATCGCCTTTTCCGGTGGCGACGATCATCGAATGGACGGATCGCGTACTCGACGCACTCGATTATCTGCACGCGCAGAATCCGCCGGTTATTCACCGCGACATCAAACCGCAAAATCTGAAACTGACGACACGAAAAAAGATCAAACTGCTCGATTTCGGAATTGCCAAAGGCACGGATTCAACCGCCGCTAATACTGTAACGAATCAGACTTTTATCGCCGCAACCCTGAATTATTCGCCGCTCGAACAAATGCTGCGTGTTCTTGATCCGACTTTTCTGGCAGTAATTACGCACAAATACGGAAAGAAAATTGACGATGTTTTAGAACAAAATGCCGATGTCCGCAGCGATTTATTTGCGCTCGGCGCGACGATGTATCATCTGGCAACCAATGTTTCTCCGGCAGAAGCCATTAAACGGGCGATTGATGTCTGGGACGGAAAACCCGATCCGCTCGAAAATCCGGCAAAATTAAATCCCGAAATATCCAAAGAATTTTCCGATTTCCTGCTTAAATCAATAGAAATCCACCGCGAGAACCGGTTTAATTCCGCGGACGAGATGCAGAAGGCTCTGCATAAAATTATCGAAGTAAGCACGAATCCGTCGCTGAAACAAACGGTCGAAATGAGTTCCAACGAATTTCAATCACAGGATACGGCTGTTTTTACTGATATTACTTCACAGAAAACTGCTATTTTCAATGAGCCGACTTCGCAGGAAACCGCCGTTTTTACTGAGGTTAATCCCCAGAATACGCCTGTGTTTACCGATTCTATCGCAGACGAAAAGACGCTTCCGAATGCCGATACGGGCAATTCGGGTTTTATCCCGCAGCCGACAAGCCAACTGCCGCAACCCGATACGGGATTTAATTCACCGTTTAATACGGGGCAATCGCTTAATACGGGGCAATCAGTTAATACGGGGCAATCGTTTAATACGGGTGAGAGAAATTTCGTAACAAATCCGCAACCTGTCAAGAAGAAAAGTAAAATGATCTGGCTTTTGCCGGTTGCCGCTTTGTTTTTGCTGTTGCTTGGCGGCGGTGCGTTCGGTGTCTGGTATGTGATGAGCCGCAATGATCAGGGAGCAAATGATTCGGGCAATTCGAATACGGTCGAAACCGTCAATACGAATACGAATACGAATACGAATACGCAGAAAACAGTAGATACAACAGGTCTTCAAGGTATCGGTGCGCCGGCAAACACTGAAGAAGACAATTCCAAACCGGAAGTTGCCAATACGCCGCCGCCGACAAATCCGCCGCCGGTAGAAACAAAACCGAAACCGACTGTGGTTGCTAAACCGAGCACTCCGAAACCGATTCCGACCAAGAAGGCAACTCCGAAGCCGAAAAATATGGATTGTATTTTTACGGACGATTGCTAGTAAAGAACTTTTAAAATTCAGATTTCAGACGATATTTAGCCATTTGAAAGCTAAAAGCAAAATCTGAAAGAATTCTTCGTCTAAAGAAAGTCGAACTTAAAACCGCTCCCAACATAAAATTTTGGTACATATTCCGATTTATGCTAGTATTTATACGGTTTTGTTAGTTTTCAGAAAAAATCATTGATAATCAAAGGAGTTAAAATAAAGCCGTGAATTTCCGATTTACATTTCTAAAATCCGCCGTTGTCGTAGCTTTTCTTTCGCTTTTAGCCTTGTCATTTTCAATCGAAACCGCTCGAGCGCAACCCGATCCGCTGACATTGGCAGAAGTGTTGACCGCGCTGCAATCAAGAAGCGCCGGTCTGACGATGGCGCAAAAAAACGCTTTTATTTTAAAAAGAGTTCAGGAACGCGGCGTAACCTTTCGCGTGACCGCCGAACTTGAAAAAGAACTTCGCGCCGCCGGTGCAACTACTGCCCTGATTGCTGCCATTCGTCTTAAATCTCCCGGCGCAAATCCGACTCCGACTCCAATCAGAACCGGCACCGCCCCGACCGTAAAATTCAACCGAATCTGGATTGATTATAATGTTAAAGAAGAAGAGCGCAACGGAATGCGGATTCATACGGCATTTACCGTCTATAATATGCAAAATGTAAAAGGCTATCTTGCCGTCTATTTTGCCAGAAAAAGCGGAGAAATGTTAAAAACGACAAATACGGAATACAGCAGCAGAGCCGGACAGGTCGCTGTTTATCGCTCTATCGCTCCGGTCAGAAATACCGAGATTTTTAATGATTTCAGCGTCTTTATTCCATATACGGAATTTAATTTGCCGCCCAGAAAGGAACAATACGAACTGACTTTGGAAGCCAATTTGATTTATGAAGACGGAAAGTTAATTCAAAAATTGGACAACTATGATTTTGTCTTCACAAATCCGGTAGCATCTCCTCCGGTATTTACAATGAGTCCGATACAGGTTGAATATAATGTTACCGAAAACCGAAAAAAAGGGATGCGTGTTAATATAAAATTAAATGTCCAAAATATGGTCGGCATCGAATCTTATCTCGCTGTTTGGTTTGAAAAACAAAACGGCGATAAACTTTACACAACCAATAGAGCTTACAGCACTAAAGACGGACATACCGGCTTTTATCAGCTTCTGAAGCCGCTGTATGTTTCGACCAACTTTAATAATCTACAGTTTTTCATTCCCTATGATGAATTTATCGTACCCAGGGGAACGCACGATTTAAGAATTCACGTTGATGTGCTTTATCCCGACGGCGAATTGATTCAACATCTCGACTTTTATCCGTTTCGATATACAAAGTAAAACCCGACAAATTTTCATCAGCTCAAACTCAAAAAATCTCTGCTTGTTTTTCGGCAGAGATTTTTTTTGCCGAAAAAAACTTTATTAAAAAAACCGAAATTGAACAAATAAGATGTATTTTCTTTGTCTTTTTATAAAGTTTACACCGGAAATTTGCCCATTTTTATTCGAGTTATAAGATTTGTAAAAAAATGTTAAAAATTTTACAACAAAGACTTTCATTATTTTTTTAAAACAGCTATACTATTATCCGGCAAACCTTCCACACCGATTGCCCAACGTTTACTCCAAATCATTTTTCGGGAATACATTTCGCGTGTATTCCGATGACTTCATTCATTTGATAAAAATATGCTGAAAATAAATCAAGAGCTGCAACAAGGACGCTACCGGATAACCAAGCAATTCGGGCAGGGAAAAACTGTTTCATTTTATGAAGCCTTTGATAAAGTTCTCGAAAAGAATATCTTGCTCAAGAAACTTTTGGTGAAATCAAACGAAGGCGCAAGTCCGGCTGAGCAGGAAGCACAGAAAAATGCTTTTGCCAATGAAGCAAAATTTTTGACCGACATCAAGCACGAAGGCTTTTTGCAGGTTTTCAACTATTTTTCGGATGTTGATTCTCAATATCTGGTGATGGAACTGGTTGACGGGAAAAATGTCGGCGAACTTCTCAAGAAAAACGAGAAACCGTTTGCGCTCAGCGACGTTGTGGATTGGGGCGAACAGATGCTCCACGCACTCGAATACCTTCATCAAAAAACGCCACCGGTTATCTATTTCAATGTCAAACCGCCGAACATTCATCTGACTTCGCGCGGAAAAATCAAACTGCTGGCAACCGGAATTGCCGCCCGCAGAGAAGATAATGCAAACATCACCAAACAAGCCTTTGATGCCGCCAACTTGAATTATTCGCCGCTCGAACTGATTTGGGTAAAACTCGATTCGGCTTCTCAAAGGGTAATCTTAAACGACTACGACGAAAAATCCGAACAAATCTTGACGCAACCGCCCGATGTCAGAAGCGATATTTACTCACTTGGCGCGACGCTTTATCATCTTTTGACGGAAAAACTCCCCGTTGATGCGCTCGAGCGTTCGATCGAAATTCTGGAAGGAAATCCCGATCCGCTGACTGCGCCATGCGAAGTTAATACCGGTATCGCCGTCGAAATCTCGGATGTTTTAATGAAGGCACTGAAAATCCGCCGCGAAAATCGTTTTGCATCGGCAACCGAAATGCGTCAGGAATTAAATACCGCTTTCGCTCAATTAAGAGAAAGAAAAGCCAAAGAACTCCGCAGCGAAGTTCCCGCCGCGCCTGTTGTCAGAGTAAAATCGACTCCGCAAAAAGATCAAAATATCAATCTCGAACTTCCGAAAATCAAATCGGAAGAAAGCAAGCAGTTGGAGCTGATCAAACAAAAATTGCGCGAAGCCGAAGAGCAAAGATTATTAGCCGAACAACGCGCCGCCGAAGCCGAACGCCGATTGCTTGTGATGGAAACACAGGAATTCAAGTTAGCCGACATTTTGGAAACGGAAGAATTTCAAGAAAACCGAACGGAATTTACAGCCGCGCCGGAAGCTGAAAATAAATCCGAAGAAGAAGATGTCCGGCAAGAAGATTTCACGGAAGATTCCGCCGCTCAGACAGTTTCTTTTGAAGAAAAAACTTCCGATGCGCCGCAGAAAGATTCGGCAGAAGAATTTACGATGTTTGCCGAGCCGCCGAAGAATAGTAAATTTATGAAGAAAATGGCAGCAGCAGCCGTCGGGATTATAATGCTGGGCGGCGGAATATTCGGAGTTCTAAAATTCTTGCCGTCGGCATCTGCCGGAATGGATCAAAGCGTTACGAGCCAGTCGGTTTCCGCAACCGAACCAGCCGCCGACACTCAAACAAATGCTGAAGCAACGCCCGAAGGCGAAATGACACCGGAAATGAGCGAAGCGCAAAATTCGGGCGAAATTCTGGAAACAAAACAATTTGCAGATGAAACACCTGTAAAACCTACTCCGGTCAAGGAAAAACCCGCCGTTCCGCAAATTGCAACGACAAAAACACCGGAACCGCCGAAATCTGCCGTAACGGAAAATCAAAAGAAAAAAGTAACGGTTGACGATCTGATCAATGATAAACCCAAGAAAAAGGTCACGGTTGACGATCTGATCAACAATTAAAAAACTTTTTAAGGCACTATTTAAGGGAGTTTTGAAAAGTTTGAAACTCCGCAGGAAATTAAAACCGAATCTATCGAAAATCAAGGAACAACAAATATGAAACCCCTATTATTTAACGAAATGAAAATGACACGACTTTCTAATTTACCGCTGGTTTTGTTGGTATCGTTGATACTTTCGCTGACATTTGTTTTGCCGAACGTCCGCGCTCAACAGCAGCAACAGCTCGGCTTGGCGGATATTATCATCGCTCTGCGTTCGAATAAAGTTACGCTGGCTGAACGAAATGAAATTTTGACGGGCGCGGTCAAAGAGCGCGGAATTACGTTTGAACTAACGCCGCAAATCGAGAAAGAGCTTGAAAATACGGGCGCAGATAAAGCCCTGCTCGAAGCCATCCGGCAAAGAAGCGTGGTCGTTAAAATAACTCCGACACCTCTACCGAAACCGACTCCGGCTGCCACGCCCGCGCCGACTCCGGTCCAGCAGGATTTTGCTTTTTTCAAAAAACAGGCGGACGAAAATGTTTCTAAAGGCGAAATTGAATTCGCTTTGACCAATTACAATAAAGCCGCCGAATTAAATCCTGAAAATCCTTCGATTTACCTCAATCGCGCACTGGCTTTCTACAAGAAAAAAGATTATGAAAAAGCTATCGCCGATTACGACAAGGTAATTGAAATAAATCCGAAAGAAGTACTCGCTTATTCAAACCGCGCAAATTCTTACGAAAAACTCGGCAATACCGATAAAGCCGTTGCCGATTACAAAAAAATTCTCGAAATTGACGATAAAAACGAAGCGGCAATAAATAATCTGAAACGAATCGAAGACGAACGCGCCAGAGTTTTGCAAAAACAAAAAGATGATGCTTTAGCCGCTCAAGCCGAAGCCAACAAAGATAAACCTAAGGAAGAAACAAAACCGAAAGAGGAAACAATATCCGCTCCGACGGAAACTTCCGATGGCTTGCAAGTTGTTAATTTAGGCAGAATAAGCCCGACAATGGCAACCGACATGGCAACGCCCGTTTATTCACAAATTGCCAAAAATCTTAATCTTCAAGGACAAGTTACAGTTCAGGTATTGATTAATGAAGAAGGAAAAGTCGTGGAGGTCGACGCGATCGAAGGACATCGTATCTTGAGCGAATCGGCTCAACAAGCCGCCCGCAAATCGAAATTCAAACCGACACTCGTTGACGGCAAGCCGGTCAAAGCCAAAGGCTATATCGTCTATAATTTTGTCAGATAAGAGTTTTGCAAAATTCTAAACTTTTCTAATTTTCAAAGGTGTCTGTTCGGACACCTTTTTTTATTTTCCGCAGATTTTTCAAGCAAAAAAATTCTTTCTGAAAATGCCGTATTTATGATATATTCGGTAAAAATTTCGGAAATTTCGGTTTATGAAAAATCAGACTTTTAAATTATTTCTCATTTTTACCGGTTTATTTGTTTTTCTGACTGCTCAAAATACTCCGGCGCAGGAAAGATCGGAATATATAGACTTAAATTACATTCTCGCAAAACTAACTTTTACATCGCGCATCAGCAAATCTACCGAACAAATCAATGATGAATTAATCAAAGAAATCCGCGAGCGCAAAGTGGATTTTGTTTTAGTGAATGAAAAGGAAAAAGAAATTGAAAAGGCTGGCGGAAATGAGCTTTTAATCAAAACGATTCATGAAAATCCGCAAAAAGAAATCAAAGCTGCATTCGATGAGAATGCGGCTTTATATCAACAATATCTTGATAACTACAAAGGAAATATCGAGCAGAAAAAAATCGCCATTAAAGCCGGGAAAGAATACATCGAAAAATACGGCGACGATGCGGATTTCAAACCGCAGATTGAGTATCTAAAAAAAGCAATTCTGGAACTGGAAAATATAGTAAACTGCTGTGAGCCTGATATTGATCCGAAATATTATCGTGAATTCGATCAAGCATTCAAAAATAAAAATTGGGATGATTTATTTGAAACAGGCGCGAAAATTCTCGACAGAGAGCCGGAGTTTGTTGATATAGCGTTGGTTCTCGCTTCGGTCGGATTTGACAGTTTGGTTGAAAATAAAGACAAGACATTCTTGCGTCAAACATTGTATTACGCCGAAAAATCAATCAAGTTGTTGGAATCAGGCGCAAAAAGTGAAAGATACGGTGTTTTTGAATACGAATATAAAACCAAAGAATTTCCCGACGGCAGAGCCAATGCGCTCGGCTGGATGCATTATTTTATCGGATATATCAAACATTTTCATTTCTCTCAACGCGAACAAGCCGTTTCATATCTTTACAAATCAATAACTTACAAATCCGAAACGAGAGAAAGACCTATTATCTATGTATTAATCGGCGAGTTTTATCAAAATGAACTGTTCCGTTTAGAACAACAAGAAAAACGTCAAATTGAAAGTTATCCCGACAATACGCCCGAACGGGACGCAAAAACAAACGCCTTATTGGATCGGGCGATTGACGCATTTGCAAGAGCTTATTTTGCAGCTAAATCCGAGCCTGAAACCGACAAAAAAACTCTTCAGATTATATTTGATAAACTGCAAGAACTCCTCAAAATGCGCGACAAAAACAAATCAACTTTTGATTTCGATAAATTAATCTCGAATATAATCGCCAAACCGATGCCCGATCCGGCAGATGGAATTATTCCGGTTAAATGATTTTATCTATCATATAGATTCTTTTGGGATTTTATCTATCATCCATTCCGAAATTAAAACGCTTTTATTTTTGACTAGTTTCTAAAAATTTCTTTCTAAAACCGCCTCATTTATGATATATTCTGGAAAAATTTCGGAGATTGAATCTATGAAACGGCAAACACATACAAACAAAACACTTATTTTTTCTGTCATATTTCTGTTGATTTTAGGTCAGATAAATTTTGCCCAAACGGAAACACCTTTAACTCTGGCACAAATTTTAACCGGTTTGCAGTCCCAAAGTTCCGGATTGACGCTCGTTCAGAAAAACACCAAAATTATCGGTGATATAAAAAAACGCGGCGTGTCATTTACGCTGATCCCGCAAATCGAATCTTCGCTTAGAGAAGCCGGGGCGAGCGATGCGCTGATTCAGGCGATTCGGGAAAAAACTTCTTCCGGGCAAACATCGGATAAAATCAAAATCGTAAGTGCGGATTTTTGGAATAAACAGAGAGCAAAAGCCGTCGAAGATAGAAATGAGCCGGTTGGTAATGAAGTTGAAGAAATTGTCGTTCCCGAACAATTGCGAGGCGGCATTTCCAAGCAATCAAAAAAACTCCGCGAAATGAGAGAAGCAGGATTTGAAATGCCTCTGGATTTTCCCGATCTGGCTAAAAAGGTTTTGAAGGGTGAACTAATAATTCTGCCTTCGGCAACCGACACTTACGTTATCGAAGTCGGCGGCTCCGCGACGCGCAATGAGTTTACTGAATTTATTTTTGAAAAAGGGAATAAAACTCTCACGGCGAAATCCGAAAAAGCCGAAGCGTTAAGAAAAATCGCGCAATTGTTAAATAATCTCGATTTAACAAAACCGGATGATCGGCTGGAATTACGAAAATTCCTTTTAATGACAATTCAGCCGTCGGCAAAAACCGTTTTGGAAGAAATTGCCGCCGCGTATTTTCAGAAATTTAATCGCCCTTTAATAATAATCGCATTAAATCGTTCGATTGATTATCAACTTGACCTGAATAAAACCAACCCTAATTCGTTTATAGTTCGCAATGCAGATTCTACGCCGCCGCACACGAGCGGACTGGCTTTCGATATCTCCTACAAGTTTATGACCGCCGGCGAACAGGAATTTGTGATGGAGAAAATAGCAGAAATGGAAAGTGCCGGAACAGTTCACGCTTCGCGCGAAACCGGTCTGTCTCCCGTTTATCATCTGTTCGTTTTAGGAGAAAATAAATCTTATGCGGCAATGAGCGAGAGCGAAAAATTGCAGTTTATTTCATCGAAAGCCAATGAACTTCTCGATAAATTCGGCAGAACAAACGGCGATGAAATCCCCGATGCGGGTTTGAGAAGTATAAAACAACATATAGACGCT